>NZ_JAPJQF010000021.1:0-42062 GCF_030825285.1 Anaerotruncus massiliensis (ex Togo et al. 2026) | reverse complement strand
GATAAAAGTCCTCCGCCCGATGAGCGGCAAATCTAAAACCGCCCGCCGGGGCGGGACCCGGCGACTCCGCCGCTCACTGAGCGGCAAATCTAAGAAGAAAGAGCGGGCCCAACCGGGCCCGCTCAAAAACCATTTTTAAGATTTCTTCTTCATCTGCTCGCGCATGCGCTGGGCATGGTCGAGAACCTTCTTGCGGATGCGGATGCTCTTGGGGGTGACCTCCAAAAGCTCGTCGTCACTGAGGAACTCGAGGGATTCCTCGAGGGAGAAGCGGCGCGGCGGGATGAGGCGGAGCGCGTCATCCGAACCGGAGGCGCGGGTGTTGGTGAGCTGCTTTTTCTTGCAGACGTTGACGGCGATGTCCTCGTTCTTGGGGGACATGCCGACGACCTGCCCGGCGTAGACCGGCTCGCCCGCGCCGAGGAAGAGGGTGCCGCGCTCCTGCGCGTTATAGAGGCCGTAGGTGATCGTCTCGCCCGTCTCGAACGCGATGAGGGAGCCGTTCTGGCGGCGGGGGATGTCGCCCTTATAGGGGGCGTAGCCGTGGAAGAGGGTGTTCATGACGCCCTCGCCCTTGGTGTCGGTCAAAAACTCGCTCTTGTAGCCGAAGAGGCCGCGTTCGGGGATGACGAAGGTCATCTTCATGCGGCTGCCGACCGGCTCCATCGACTGGAGCTCGCCCTTGCGGGGGCCCATCTTCTCCATGACCGATCCGGAGGACTCGGCCGGGACGTCGATCGTCAATTCCTCGAACGGCTCGCACAGCTCGCCGTCGATGGTTTTGAGCAGCACCTTGGGGGTGCTGACCTGGAACTCGTAGCCCTCGCGGCGCATGTTCTCGATGAGGATCGACAGATGCATTTCGCCGCGTCCGCAGACGACGAAGCTGTCGGCGGTGTCGCCGTCCGAGACGCGCAGGGAGACGTCGCGCAGCAGCTCGCGGTAGAGGCGGTCGCGGATCTGGCGGGTGGTGACGAATTTGCCCTCGCGGCCCGCGAAGGGGCTCGTGTTGACCGAGAAGGTCATCTCCACGGTGGGCTCGGAAATCTTGACGAAGGGCAGCGCGATGCTGCTGCCCGCCGCGCAGACGGTGTTGCCGATGTTGATGTCCTCGATGCCCGAGAACTGGACGATATCGCCGACCGTGGCCGATTCGACCTGGGTGCGGCCCACGCCGGTAAACTGGTAGATCGCGGTGATCTTGCCCTGCTTGAGGAGCTCCTTGTCGTGGTAGTCGCAGACGTTCATCTGCTCGTTGACCCGCAGGGTGCCCTGCTCGATGCGGCCGACCGCCATGCGGCCGACATAGTCGTTATAATCGATCGACGAGACGAGCACCGCGGTGGGCAGCTCGGGGTCGCCCTGGGGGGGCTGGATGTAGTCGACGATCGTATCCATGAGCGGCAGCAGGTCGGTGCCCGCCACCTCGGGGGAGATCGAGGCGGTGCCGTCGCGGCCGGAGCAGAAGACCATCGGGCTGTCGAGCTGCGCGTCGGACGCGCCGAGGTCCATCAGCAGCTCGAGCACCTCGTCGATGACCTCGTAGACGCGCGCGTCGGGGCGGTCGATCTTGTTGATGACCACGATGACCGCGAGGTCGAGGTCGAGCGCCTTGCTCAGCACGAAGCGGGTCTGGGGCATCGGGCCCTCCGCCGCGTCGACGAGCAGCAGCACGCCGTCCACCATCTTGAGCACCCGCTCCACTTCGCCGCCGAAATCGGCGTGTCCCGGGGTGTCCACGATGTTGATCTTCACGCCCTTGTATTCCGCGGAGGCGTTCTTCGCCAGGATCGTGATGCCGCGCTCCCGCTCGATGTCGTTCGAGTCCATCACGCGGTCCTGCACCGCCTGGTTCTCCCGGAAGGTGCCCGACTGCTTGAGCATCCCGTCGACCAGCGTCGTCTTGCCGTGGTCGACGTGCGCGATAATGGCAATATTGCGTAAGTCTTCTCTCTTGATATTCATATACCCTGCTTCCCATCTGCCGTTCTCCGGCACATTCATTGATTCGACAATTTTACCTTGGTATCATACCGCCAAACAAGTATGTTGTCAAGAAAAACCCGGCAATTTTAGTAACTTTGCTAATGTGGGCCGGAAATCGCGGCTGCTGTCGGGCAGTTTCCCCCACATGCGGCGGCAGCCGGACGCGGGCGGGAACCCTTCCGCACGGGCGGCGCCGCCGGGGAGGGGACGCGGCCGGCCTGAATCAAACGTTTTGGCGCCGCTTTTTCAAAAGCGGCAAAAAGGAAGGGCCGCCCGCCGGGCGGCCCCTCGTTTTTTCGTCTCTTTTGTCACTCGTCGCGGCCGCAGCACTTTTTGTACTTTTTTCCGCTGCCGCAGGGGCAGGGATCGTTGCGTCCGACCTTTTTGACCGAGCGGGGCTTGTTCTGGATGGTGCCGTCGCTGCCGAAGCCCTCCTGCGCGGGCTTGGCGACCTGCTCGCGCTTGGGCTCCTGGTTGGTGCGCAGCTGGATGGTAAACATCAGCTTGACGGTGTCCTCGCGGATCGACTCGATCATCGCGTCGAACATGTCGAAGCCCTCGATGCGGTACTCGACGACCGGGTCCTTCTGGGCGTAGGAGCGCAGATACATGCCGCGCTTGAGCTCCTCCATGTCGTCGATGTGCTGCATCCACTTGGTGTCGACGTTGCGCAGCAGCACGACGCGCTCGACCTCGCGCATGATCGGGGAGGTGAACTGCTCCTCGCGCGCGGCGTAGAGCTTTTCCGCGCGCTCCCTGAGCTGCCGCTTGATCTCGCCGTCGGTGATCTCGCCGAGCTGTTCGGTGGTGTAGCGCAGGTCGTCGTGGGTGGTGAGCCAGCCCATGAAGTAGTCGCGCAGGCCCTCGAGGTTCCAGTTGTCGTGGACCTCCTTGTCGACGAGGTAGCGGTCGACGACCGAATCGATCGTCTCGGTGATCATATTCCTGATGATGCCGCTGATGTCCTCGCCGTCGAGCACCTTGTCGCGCTGGGAGTAGATCACCTCGCGCTGGCGGTTCATGACGTCGTCGAACTGGAGGACGTTTTTGCGGATGCCGAAGTTGCGGGTCTCGACCTTCGACTGGGCGGACTCGATCGAGTTGGAGAGGATTTTCGCCTCGATGGGCATGTCGTCCTCCGCGCCGATCATGTTCATCATGTTCTGAATGCGCTCGCCGCCGAAGAGGCGCATGAGGTCGTCCTCGAGCGAGATGAAGAAGCGCGTTTCACCCGGGTCGCCCTGGCGGCCGGAACGGCCGCGCAGCTGGTTGTCGATACGGCGGGACTCGTGGCGCTCGGTGCCGATGATGAAGAGGCCGCCCGCCTCCCGGACCTTCTCCGCCTCGACGGAGATCTCCGCCCGGTACTGGTCCATCTTCTCGCGGAAGAGCCTGCGGGCCGCGAGGATTTCCTCGTTGTGGGTGTCGGCGAAGCCGGTGGCCTCGTTGATCGTCTCCTCGTCGTAGCCCTCGCGGCGCAGATCCGCCTTGGCGAGGTACTCGGCGTTGCCGCCGAGCATGATGTCGGTGCCGCGCCCGGCCATGTTGGTGGCGATCGTCACCGCGCCGTACTTACCGGCCTGCGCGACGATCTCCGCCTCCTTGTCGTGGTACTTCGCGTTGAGCACCTCGTGCCTGAT
The DNA here is from genome assembly GCF_030825285.1 of Anaerotruncus massiliensis (ex Togo et al. 2026). Classification (NCBI taxonomy): domain Bacteria; kingdom Bacillati; phylum Bacillota; class Clostridia; order Eubacteriales; family Oscillospiraceae; genus Anaerotruncus; species Anaerotruncus massiliensis (ex Togo et al. 2026). The sequence continues at coordinate 38,436 of NZ_JAPJQF010000021.1, read as the reverse complement.
GCCGCGGCGCTTCAGCATCTGCGAAAGCAGCTCGGACTTCTCGATCGAAATGGTGCCAACCAGCACCGGCTGGCCCTTTTCGTGGCACTCGACGATGTTCTCGATGACCGCGTGGAACTTCGCGGTCTCGGTCTTGTAGACGACGTCGGGGTGGTCGTGGCGCTGGATGGGCTTGTTGGTCGGGATCTCGACGACGTCGAGCTTGTAGATCTCCATAAACTCGTCCGCCTCGGTGAGGGCGGTACCGGTCATACCGGCGAGCTTATCGTACATGCGGAAGAAGTTCTGGAAGGTGATCGTGGCGAGCGTCTTGCTCTCCCGCTCGACCTTCACGCCCTCCTTGGCCTCGATGGCCTGGTGCAGGCCCTCGTTGTAGCGGCGGCCGAGCATGAGGCGGCCGGTGAACTCGTCGACGATGATGACCTCGCCGTCCTTGACGACGTAGTCGACGTCCCGCTGCATGATGCCGTGGGCCTTGATCGCCTGGTTGATGTGGTGCTGGATCTGCATGTTGTCGCCGTCGGTGAGATTGTCCAGCCCGAAGTATTCCTCCGCCTTCTTGACGCCCGAGGCGGTCAGCGTGGCGGTCTTGGCCTTCTCGTCGACGATGTAGTCGCCGTCGACGTCGTCGTGCTCCTCCTTGGAGTCCGCCTCGGCCACGCGGTAGCATTTGAGGGTGTTCGCGAAGCGGTCGGCCTTCTCATAGAGGTCGGTGGACTTGTCGCCCTGGCCCGAGATGATGAGCGGGGTGCGCGCCTCGTCGATGAGGATCGAGTCGACCTCGTCGACGATCGCGTAATTGTGCCCTCGCTGGACCTTGTCCGTCTTGTAGATGACCATGTTGTCGCGCAGGTAGTCGAAGCCGAACTCGTTGTTGGTGCCGTAGGTGATGTCGCAGCCGTAGGCCTCCCGCCGCTCGGCGGTGGTGAGCCCGTGGACGATCAGCCCGACCGTGAGGCCGAGGAAGCGGTAGACCTTACCCATCCATTCGGAGTCGCGCTTGGCCAGGTAGTCGTTGACCGTGACGATGTGCACGCCCTTGCCGGTCAGCGCGTTCAGATAGGCGGGCAGGGTGGCGACGAGGGTCTTGCCCTCGCCGGTCTTCATCTCCGCGATGCGGCCCTGGTGGAGGATGATGCCGCCGATGACCTGCACGGGGAAGTGCCGCATGCCGAGCACGCGGTCGGACGCCTCGCGGCAGGTTGCGAAGGCGTCGGGCAGCACGCTGTCGAGCGGCTCGCCCTGCGCGAGGCGCTCCCGCAGCTTGGGCGTCATCGCCTTGAGCTCGTCGTCGCTCATGGCGCGGTAGGTTTCCTCCAGTTCAAGCACCTTCTGCTGAAGGGGCAGGACACGTTTGATCTCCCTGCTGGAATAGGTCCCGAAGACCTTGTTTAAAATACCCATTTTGTCACCTCATAGTCTGATACGCGCGGACCCTCCCATGCCGTTTCAAAAAGCCGCGGCTGGCTGGAAATGCGTATACTTTAACTTGTACATTTTACTCCCGCCCGCCGTCAAAGTCAACCTCGTTTTCCCGCTTGCGGCGGCGGTTTGGGGCCTCTCCACAGAGGGAGGAGGACGGGCGGGCGCATCTCTGCTTATTATAACCAAAAAAAATCCAAAAATTAGGCCTATTTTGTTTTGCAACCGTGAACAAAAGCTGAACAATCCCCTTGATAAAGCCTTGACAAACTAATATAATAAAGATTGGACAACCCCAGTAAACAAACCGAAAGGAGTACCGATATGAACTATTCTCATGAAGTGGAGAGAATGTGCGTTCTCGCCAAAGGACCCAAGCACGGTCCCGCGCCCATTCCCGAAGAGGGCAAATGGGTAAAGGCCTACGAGATCAAGGATATTTCCGGACTCACACACGGCGTGGGCTGGTGCGCGCCGCAGCAGGGCGCCTGCAAGCTCACCCTCAACATCAAAAACGGGATTATCGAGGAGGCGCTCGTCGAGACGCTGGGCTGCTCCGGCATGACCCATTCGGCCGCGATGGCGGGCGAGATCCTCCCCGGCAAGACCATCCTGGAAGCCCTCAACACCGACCTCGTCTGCGACGCGATCAACGTGGCGATGCGGGAGCTCTTCCTCCAGATCGTCTACGGCCGCAGCCAGACCGCCTTCTCCGAGGGCGGGCTCCCGATCGGCGCGGGCCTCGAGGACCTCGGCAAGGGCCTCCGTTCCCAGGTCGGCACCATCTTCTCCACCAACGCCAAGGGCGTGCGCTACCTTGAGCTGGCGGAGGGCTATATCCTCTCGGTCGCAGTCGACAACAACAATGAGGCCATCGGCTACAAGTTCGTCAAGGTCGGCAAGATGCTCGAGGACATCCGCCACGGCGTGGACCCCAAGGAGGCGTTCGAGAAGAATATCGGCACCTACGGCCGCTACGCCGACGCCCCCAAATACATCGACCCGCGTGAAGAATAAGAGGAGAGGGAGGTAACACACATGGCAAAGTTTGAAGGACAGGAGAGAAGGATGCCCAAAATCAGCGCTTGTCTCGCTGAGTACGGCATGTCTTCCCTTGAAGATGCAAGAGAGATCTGCCTTGCCAAAGGCATTGACGTGGAAAAGATCGTCAAGGGCGTGCAGCCCATCGCGTTCGAGAACGCCGTCTGGGCCTACACCCTCGGCACCGCCGTCGCCATCAAGAAGGACTGCAAAAAGGCCGCGGACGCCTCCGAGGCGATCGGCATCGGCCTGCAGGCGTTCTGCGTGCCCGGCTCGGTCGCGGAGACCCGCGCCGTCGGCCTCGGCCACGGAAACCTCGGCGCCATGCTGCTGCGCGACGAAACCAAATGCTTCTGCTTTTTGGCCGGCCACGAGTCGTTCGCCGCGGCGGAGGGCGCGATCGGCATCGCCCGCAACGCCAACAAGGCCCGTAAGGAGCCGCTGCGCGTCATCCTCAACGGACTGGGCAAGGACGCCGCCTATATCATTTCCAGAATCAACGGTTTTACCTATGTGGAAACCGATTATGATTTCGCCACCAGCGAGCTCAAGGTGATCGGCGAGACCGCCTATTCCGACGGCGAGCGCTCCAAGGTCAAGGTCTACGGCGCCAACGACGTGCTTGAGGGCGTGGCCATCATGAAGCACGAGAAGGTCGACGTCTCGATCACCGGCAACTCCACCAACCCGACCCGCTTCCAGCACCTGGTCGCGGGCACCTATAAGAAATGGTCCTATGAGAATAACGTCAAATACTTCTCGGTGGCCTCGGGCGGCGGCACCGGCCGCACCCTGCACCCCGACAACATGGCGGCCGGCCCGGCTTCCTACGGCCTCACCGACTCGATGGGCCGGATGCACGGCGACGCGCAGTTCGCCGGAAGCTCCTCCGTCCCCGCGCACGTCGAGATGATGGGCCTCATCGGCATGGGCAACAACCCCATGGTCGGCGCGACCGTCGCGTGCGCCGTCGCCGTCGAGGAATCCTTCAAGTAAGGTTTTACTATTATAAAAAGGCCATGCGGGCAAAGCCCGCATGGCCTTTTTCCTGTTTTTCAGATGCGCGCCGCGCCGCACGCCCGCGCGGCTTCGGCGACCGCTGCGGCGACCGTCTTCCCGACCCGCGGGTCGAACGCCCGGGGCAGCAGGTAGTCCCCGCAAAGCTCCCCGCCGGACACGAGCCCCGCGATCGCGTAGGAGGCGGCGGTGAGCATTTCATCGGTGATCTCCCGCGCGCGCACGTCGAGCGCGCCCCGGAAGATGCCGGGGAAGGCGAGGACGTTGTTGATCTGGTTGGGGTAGTCCGACCGTCCGGTCCCGACCACCCGCGCGCCGCCCGCGAGGGCCTCCTCGGGCAAAATCTCGGGGACGGGGTTCGCCATCGCGAAGACGGCCGCGTCTTTCGCCATCGCGGAGACCATCTCCGCCGTGACGAGCTTTGGGCCCGACACGCCGATGAAGACGTCCGCGCCCCGCAGCGCGTCGGCGAGCGTCCCTGTCCTGCGGCCGCGGTTGGTGAGCGCCGCCATCCGCGCGTGGGCGGGGCTCAACCCCTCCATTCCCTCGCAGAGAATGCCCGCCCGGTCGCAGAGGATGACCTCCCCGACGCCGAGCGCCCTCAGGCGCAGGGCGATCGCGGTGCCCGCCGCGCCCGCTCCGTTGATGACGGCGGTGACCGCCTCCATCCGCTTGCCGACCAGCTTGAGGGCGTTGATCATGGCGGCGGAGACGACGACCGCCGTGCCGTGCTGGTCGTCGTGGAAGACGGGGACGTCGCACAGCTCCCGGAGCCTGCGCTCCACCTCGAAGCAGCGGGGCGCGGCGATGTCCTCAAGGTTGATGCCGCCGAAGCTCCCCGAGATGAGGTGGATGGTGCGCACCAGCTCGTCGACATCCTTTGTGCCGACGCAGAGCGGGAAGGCGTCCACCCCCGCGAACTCCTTGAAGAGGACGCATTTCCCCTCCATAACCGGCATGCCCGCCTCGGGCCCGATGTCCCCGAGCCCGAGCACCGCCGACCCGTCGGTGACGACCGCCACAAGGTTCCAGCGGCGGGTGAGCTCGAACGATTTCGCCGGGTCCTCCCGGATGGCGAGGCAGGGCTCCGCCACGCCGGGCGTGTACGCCAGCGAGAGGTCCTCGCTTGTCTGCACCCGCACGCGGGAAGTGACCTCCAGCTTGCCCCGCCATTCGGCGTGTTTTTCCAGGGCTTCTTGTCTGTAATCCATCGTATCCCCCATTTTGATCCTCCGGTCAACCGGGCGTCCGCGGCGGGCGGGGACCCTCCGTCCCCAGCTCGTCGCACACCGCCTCGATGTCCCGCATGATTTCATAGATATGCTCCCGCATCGTCTTGACCCCGCCCACGACGTCCCGGTCACGGAAGGCCTGTACGATTCTTTCGTGGGGCTCGATCGCGTTTTTATAGGTCCGGGTCTGTTTGGTGCGGTATTTGTTGATGATCCCCTGCATCTCCCGGTTGATGTTAATCAGCAGCTTGTTGCGGCTGCAATCCATGATATAGGAGTGGAACCGGGAGTCGGCCTCGATCATCCCGGCCACGTCGCCGGACTTTACCGCCGCCGTGAACCGCTCGTGGAGGCGTTCGAGCGCCTGGGTCTCCTGCCCGGTCGCATGGGAGATCGCCAGCCGCACCGCAAGCGGCTCCATCGCGAGGCGCACCTCAATATAGTCCATGAAGCTGATGTCCGGTTCGTCCACCCATTTCTGCACCTCGGGGGAGAGCTCGTTCTTCTTGAGGATGAAGGAGCCCTTGCCCGAGCGGATGTCCAAAAACCGGCGCGCCTGCAAGATCCGCAGCGCCTCGCGCACGCAGGTCCTGCTCACCTGCAGCATCCCGCAGAGCTGCTGCTCCGACGGCAGCTTGTCCCCAATCTGGTACTCGTCCGACTGAATCAGTTCCTTGATGCTCTCCACCGTCAGGTCGGTGATCGAGGTATACCGTACCGGTTCCATAATCCGTCCTCCCGTCGCGCTCACTGGTTGTCTGGAACCAGTATAGCACATATTTCCGACGGCCGTAAACGCCCGGCTGCCGATCTATTGATTTTACGGCCCCGCGCCGATATAATAGGTGCAGAGGGCGTGTCCGCCCGGCCGAAAGGAGCCCGCCTATGCAGCCGATCGCCAGAATCTCTTCCACCGACCACGCGGTCAACCACATCCGGGACAGCATCCTGTCCGGGGCATACCGCAAGGGGGACAAGCTCCCCGCCGAAATGGAGCTGTGCGAACTGCTCCACGTCGGGCGTTCGACCGTGCGGGAGGCGCTGCGCGTCCTGCAGGCGATGGGGCTCGTCGAAATCCGACACGGCAAGGGCGCGTTCGTCACCGACCGGGAAAACACCGTGACCCCTGAGATGTGGTTCCAAAAGTACAACTACAAGGTCGCCGACATCATGCAGGTGCGCCTGCCCATCGAGCAGATGGCGGTGCGGCTCGCGGCGATCAACATGCAGGAGAAGGAGCTCTCCCACCTGCAGGAGATCCAGGATTCCTTCCGCCGCGCGGTCGAGGAAAACAACGTCAACCAGATGACGCTGGCCGACGAGTATTTCCACGGCGCGATTATCGAGGGGACCCACAACCCGCTGCTGATCTCCTTCAACGCGAACCTGACCGAGGCGATGCGGGAATACCGCCTGCACTCCTTCTCGGTGCCGGGCAACCCCGGGCACGCCGTCGGGCCGCACGAGGACATCCTCTCCGCTCTGCGGCTCCACAACCCCGAGCTCGCGGCCGCCTACATGGTCACCCACATCCAGAGCTCCCTCTCCGATATGCAGCGCATCCTTTGAACCGCCGGGGAAACCCCGGCGGTTTTTCCGTCAGCCCATCAGCAGGTTGGGCAGGAAGGTGATGATCTGCGGGAAGAAGGAGAGCAGCAGGATGACGATAAGCAGCGGCGGCAAAAAGGGCAGCACCGCCTTGACCATCCGTTCGAGCGGGATGTCCCCCACCTTGCAGAGGACAAAGAGCACCATGCCGAAGGGGGGCGTCAGCAGGCCGACCATCAGCGTGATGATCATGATGATCCCGAAGGCCAGCGGGTCGATCCCCGAATTCACAAGCACCCGCAGGAAGACGGGCGCCAAAATCGTGATCGACGCGAGGTTTTCCATGAAGCAGCCCACCACCAGCAAAAACGCCACAAGCAGCAGGGTGATGACGTAGGGGTTGGTTGACACCTGTGCGATGGCGGAGGCGAGGTGCTCGGCGATCTTCGAGCGGGTGATCATGTAGCCGTAGAGGGAGGCGCAGAAGCAGATCATCATGATCGTGCCGGAATCCCGCAGCGTCTCCCACAGAACCGACTTGAGGGTTTTAAAATCGACCTCCTTGTAGACGAACACGGTCAGCACCGTCGCGTAGACCGCCGCGATCGCCGCCGCCTCGGTCGGCGTGAAGACGCCCGAGAGGATGCCGCCGATGATGATGACCGGCGTCAGCAGGGAGAGGAAGGCGCGGCGGAAGGTCCGCCACACGACCGAGATGCGGAATCGCTCCCCCTTGGGGAAGTGGTGCCGGACCGCGTAGATTTCCACGTAGATCATCATCGCGATCGCCATCAGGATGCCCGGCACGATGCCCGCGATCAGCAGCGCGCCGATCGAGCAGCCGGTCATCAGGCCGTAGATGACCAGCGGAATGCTCGGCGGGATGATCGGGCCGATCGTCGACGAGACGCCGGTGACCGCGAAGGTGAAGTCGTCCTCGTAGCCCGCCTCGCGCATCGCCTTGATCTCGATCGCGCCGAGGCCCGCCGCGTCGGAGGTGGCCGTGCCCGTCATGCCCGCAAAGATCACGCTGGCGATGATGTTCACATGCCCGAGCCCGCCCCGCAGCCAGCCCACCGTCGATTTGGCGAAGTCGAAGATGCGGGAGGTGATGTTCCCCGTGTTCATGATCTTCCCCGCGTAGAGGAAGAGGGGGATGGAAAGCAGCAGGAAGTTATTGAGCCCGTAGACCGATTTCTGCGCGATGACCTCGGGGCGGAAGGCGCCGAGCCCGCGCTCCAGAATCATCAGAATGGCGGCCGAGCCGCCCATCGAGATCGCCACGGGGATGCCGATCAGAAACGCCGCGATGAGGATGACCAGGTACCAGATTCCCATCTTATTCCCCCTCCTTTTCCGGTCCGCCGCCCCGCAGCTCCCGGAGGAGCGCCAGGACAATGCTCACGAGCGCGCCGCCGCTGCCGACGATGGCCGCGACGTAGAGCCAGCCGTTGCTCAGCCACTCCATCGTGGAAAACCTGGTCGGCCAGACCGACACGGCCATCTTGACCGCTCCCGCTAAAATAACCGCGAAAAAGGCCGCCATAAAGAGCGATATGAGGCAGTCCAGGACCTTGCGCGCCCTGCCCCGGAGCTTGGCGCGGAAGGTGTCGATGACGATGAGCTCGTTTTCGCGCACGGCCACGACCACCCCCCAGAAGCAGAGGAAGATGAAGAGCAGCCGGCTCATCTCCTCCGTCCACGGGACGCTCACCCTGAGGATAAAGCGGCAGACGACCTGCAGAATCACCACCGCCACCATCGCGGTAAAGATGAGGATTCCGGCCGCGTCGAACAGCTTTTTGACCTGTTTCAATCCGTTCCCTCCTTCAAACCGGTTTTGTCCGGGCCGGCGGGCCCGGAGAGAACCCAATCAGCCCGGTGCCTCGCGCACCGGGCTGCTGCGTTCCCGGATTTTCCGTTTCCTCAGTAGGCGGCGATCTCCTCCGCCGTCGTGACCGGCCACTTCTCCGCGTAGAACTTGTCCATCGCGGGCTTCACCTTGTCCAGGTAGGGCTGCAGGTCGGTCATCTCACAGAAGGTGACGCCCGCGTCCTCGCACTGGGCCCGCAGCTCGGCTTCCATCTCCTCGCCAAGCGCCGTGGCGTACTCGGTGGCTTCGGCAGCCGCCTCGTCGATCATCGTCCGGTAGGCCTCGGGCAGGCCGTTATAGAATTCGGCGTTCATCTGCCACATCGAGATGGAATAGTAGTATTTCGACAGGGTGATGTAGTCCTGCACCTCATAGAGCTTGTTGGTGACCAGCTGGTCGAAGGGGCCCTCCGAAGCGTTCACAACGCCCATCTGGAGCGAGGTGAAGAGCTCGGGCAGCGCGATCGGAACGCAGGTCGCGCCCAGCGCGCCGAAGGTGTCCATGAAGAGCGCCGACTCGGGGGTGCGGATGGTGAGCTTGGCGATGTCGTCGACGCTTTCGATCGGCGTGTTGGAGGTGATGTGCCGGTAGCCGCGGCCCATCACGCCGAGGGTGTAGAGGTTGTGGCTGTCGAGCATCTCCTTGCGCATCGCGTCGCCCAGCTCGCCGTTCCACACCGCCATGAAGTGGTCCTTGTCGCGGAAGACGAAGGGGGAGTCGAAGAAGGAGTATTCGGGCGTGAAGATCGAGATCGGCAGGGTGCCGAACGCCGCCATGTCGATCTCCCCGAGCTTGAGCGCCTCGGCCTGCTCCTTTTCGCCGCCCGTCGAGCCGCTGGCGTAGACGTTGAGCGTGATTTTTCCGCCGCTCTTTTCGCCGAGGAGCTCGCCGAATTTGTCGATCCCCTTGAGGATCGCGGTGCCCGGCTCGAAGATGCTCGCCACATGGATTGTCACCTCCGGCAGGTCCGCCGTGTCCGCGGCGGCTCCCGACGGGGCGGCCGTCTCCGGCGCCGCGCTCTGGGCGGGCGCCGCGCTCTCCCCGCATCCCGCCGCCAGGGCCAGGATCATCGCGGAAGCCAGCAGTACGCTCATCAACTTTTTCATAGTTACCTCCTGTTCCTTGTTGGTCCCCAACTTGTGTCGGTGTCTGTTTTATCCTTCCGGCGCCTCCTGCGGCACCGGGATCAGATAGGTTTCCGGCGGGAGGCCCAGCTCCCGGCAGAGGGCGGTGATCTCCTCGAGCGTCTTGTCGTTGAGATAGATGCCGCGGCGGAGGTTTTCCTCACAGGCGAGCATCTCCTTCTGCCCGTGGGTGTAGACACAGGGCGCGCCCTGCGCCGTTTGGGACTCCCGCAGCTTATTCAGGTAGGCGGAAAGGCGGCGTTCGGTCTCCTCCCGGTCGCCGAACATCCCGTAGTCGACCGCCAGGAAAAAGTGGCTGCACCGGTCACAGTCGAACCGCTTGCGGATTTCGTCGCTCGTCACGCCGCCCGCCAAAATACCCGTCATGATCTCGACGATCATGCCGAAGCCGTAGCCCTTGTGGCTGCCGAACTGCTCCCGCGCCCCGCCGAGCGGCAGGATGCCGCCCCCCTGCTTTTTGCCGATATCGTCCAGCACCCGCCGGGGGAGGGTGCTCGTTTTCCCCTCCGAATCCATCGCCCAGTCGGCCGGGATCTCCAGGCCCTTTTTCGCGTAGACCTCCACCTTGCCGCGCGGGACGACGGTCGTCGCCGCGTCGAAGAGGAAGGGGTAGGGCTCGGCGGGCATCCCGACCGCGATGGGGTTGGTGCCGAGCAGCGCCTGCCGGCCGTTCGTGGGGATCATGATCGCCTCGGTGTTGGTCATCGAGACGCCCAGCAGGTGTTCCCGCGCGATCATCCGCGCGTAATAGCCCGCGATGCCGTAGTGGTTGGAGTTTTTGACGCACACGATCCCGACGCCTGTTTTTTTGGCCTTTTCAATTGCAAGCCGGGTCGCCATCATGGCGGCCACCTGCCCGATGTATTCGTGCGCGTCAATGAGCGCGGAAACGGGCGTCTCCCGGACGACCTCCGGCTTTCTGTCCCGCTTGATCCGCCCGATCCTGGTGATGCCGTTTGTGTAGAGGGTCATCCGCTGGCACCCGTGCGACTCGATGCCGAAGAGGTCGGCCGTCAAAAGCACGTCGGTGATCTCCCGCGCCTCCTCCTCCGAGTAGCCGTACCGCCGGAACACCGTCTCGGAGAGCGCCTTCATCCCCTCGTAGGAAAAACGGTTGTCCGCCATCTTCTTCACTCCCCTTTGTCCGTGCTTACGGTCTCCAGAAATCCGCCCTCTTCCAGCGCGCCTCGGATGCGCCGCTTTTCCTCCTCGCCCATGTGGCAGATCGGCCCGCGCGGCCAGCCCGCGTCGCGGCCCATGAGACGCAGCGCGTATTTGATGCGGATGGGGAACTGGCTGCCCGCGATCGCCTGCCAGGTGAAGTACATGCGGTTTTGCAGCTCGAGCGCGTGTTCCCGCCGGCCCTCCTTGAAATCCTTCCACATCTCCACGCAGAGCTCGGGAAAAACGGTCAAAATTGCCGAGATCGCGCCGTCCGCCCCCAGCTCATAGGTCGAGCAGAGCATGTCGTCGGTCGCGCTGAACACCTTGCCGCGCTTCCCGTTGACCATCTTCATCTCGTAGAAGGCCATGATGCCGCCGACGCTCTGCTTGATTCCGACGACGTTTTCGATCTCCAGCAGCTTCCCAAAGAGGGGGGCGGTGATCGTGTTCTGAGGCACGACGTTGTAGATCACGATCGGGAGCCCCACCCGGTCGGAGATTTCCCGGTAAAAGTTGTAATTTCCCTCGTCGTCCGGGACGAGCACGTTATAGGAGACGGGGGTGACCATCAGCGCGTCGGCGCCCGCCTCCTTCGCCGCGAGTCCGGCGCTGACGGCGGCGGGGGTGCTGTTGCGGATGACGCCCGCAACCACCGGGATCTCCGGATCCTCCGCGCGGATGAGGCGGACAAGCTCCGCCAGCTCGCCGTCGGTGAGGGCCGCGCCCTCTCCGGTGCTGCCGCCCGGGCTGATCCCGTCCACGCCCGCGTCCAAGAGGCGGCGGATCTCCCCCTTGGCGCGCGCGGCGTCGAGCCGCCCCGCCTCGTCAAAGGGGGTGACCAGCGGCGCGATAATCCCTTCGATTGCCTTGACCATGCAACGACCTCCTTTGCAATTCGGTAATATTGTCTGATCTCAAATACAGAATAACGGCTTTGCAGAAAATTGTCAATCTTTTTTCTCCTTATTTTATATTTTTATGGAATACCAACAATAATAAGCATAAGATTTTGTCCGGATACGCGCATTTAAAAGCGGTCTCACCTGTTGACATTCCGCGGGTTCCGGTTTATAATTTCTTTGTCATCAGACAATCATATCAAAAGAGGGAGGCCCATCCATGAACCTGCGCGAAACATACGGCAAGATCCTGCTGCCCCTCGTGACCCCCTACGGCGAAAACGAGGAGATCGACTACGGGCGCTACGCCGAATTGATCGAATACCTCATCCAAAACGACCTCTGCGACAGCTTCATCGTCACCGGCACCACCGGCGAGGCGAGCCTCTGCACCTTTGACGAGCGCGTCAGGCTCATGGAGACCGCCGTCAAAACGGTCGCGGGCCGCAAGCCGGTCATCGCCGGCACCGGCTGCGCCTCCACCAAGGAGACGGTCGCGCTGACCCGGAGGGCCGAGGCGCTCGGCATCGATACGATGCTCGTCGTCTGCCCCTTCTACAACAAGCCCACCCAGGAGGGGATCTACCGCCACTACCGGGCGGTGGCCGAGTCCACCAGGGCAAAAATTATCCTCTACAACATCCCGATTTTTGTCGGCGTCAACCTGGAGGCCGAGACGGTCGGGCGGCTCGCCGCCATCCCCAACATCATCGGCGTCAAGGACGAGGCGGGCGTGAATCCGACCCAGGTCACCGACTACTTCCTCGCGACGCAATCGGCCGATTCCGACTTTCTCATCTATAACGGCGACGACGTGATGCTGCTGCCCACCATCGTGCAGGGCGCGATGGGCATCGTCTCGGGCGGCGCGCACATCTTCGGGCATGAGATCCGCGCGATCTTTGAGGCCTTCGCGAAGGGGGAAAACGAAAAGGCGCGCGAATGCTTCCTTCCGCTCTACCGCTTCTGCAAGGCCTGCGGCCAGAACGGCCGCATCCTGCCCAACTCGATCATGCGTCCGGCCATCGAGCTCGTGACCGGCGTCAGGGTCGGCCCGGCGCGGGGCCCGCTCGCGCCCATTACCGACGCCGAGCTGGCCGTCCTGAAGGACGCCCTGCACAAGGCCGGCGTCTGCTTTTTCGCGCCCGACAAAATCTCTTTTGTTTTGGCGCGAAAAGAGATATAATAGGAGAGACATCACAAGGAGGAAGCCTATGGATTTTGAACACGCGCTTCCCGCGCGGCCGACGGTGCACCCGTCCTCCGCGGTCAAAAACTGCGTCCTCGGCGCCTACACCGAGATCGGGCCCGGATGCGCGCTGGAAGAGACCCGGCTGGGCGACTACTCCTACTGCTTCGCCCAAAACGACATCATCTATTCGGACATCGGGAAGTTCTGCTCGATCGCGACGGGGGTGCGCCTGAACCCTGCGCCCCATCCCTCCTCGCTGCGCCCGGCGCAGCACCACTTCACCTACCGCTGCACGAAATACGGCTTCGGTCCCGACGACGACAGCGTCGTCGCATGGCGGCGGGAGCAACGGGTGGTCATCGGAAACGACGTCTGGCTCGGGCACAACGCGGTCATCATGGGGGGCGTGACGATCGGCGACGGGGCGGTCGTCGGCGCTGGCGCGGTCGTAACCCACGACGTGGCGCCCTACGACGTTGTCGCGGGGGTCCCCGCGCGGCGCCTGCGGCGGCGGTTCGACGGGGAGACGGCCGCCGCGCTCGGACGCATCCGCTGGTGGGACTGGCCCCACGAGCTACTGCGCGAGCGGATCGCGGATTTCCGCACAATCGAGGGATTCTGCGAAAAATACGATCCGCTCAGAGCAGGATCGAAATGAGCATCATCTCCAAAAGGCGCGCATAGATCGGTTCGAGCTCCTCGACGGGCAGGGGGTTTTTCCCGCGGCCGATCTCGATCGTGAAGGCGGGCCGGTGCAGGCAGTCGATGAACCAGTCCTTGAAACCACCGTGGGAAGCGGTCCCCTCGGGGGAAGCGAGCTTGTAGCCGGACGCGGATGCCAGCACCTGTGCCATCAGCTGGGAGCGCACCGGCGTGTGCGGCCCGTAGCGGTAGTAGATCTCCTCCCCCTGGGAGTGAAAGGCGTACGCCTGCCGCAGGTCGAACGCGCAGCAGAAATTCACGAGGGAGCGGGTCTCCGGCTCGCTGTGGGGGGCGGTCCCGCCGTAACGGGTCGGCCCGGGGGAAGTGAACCCCGCCTGCTCCTCGAGCTCCTTGAGCTGGGGGAAGCCCGCGTCGAAATTGTGGTTGAGGTCGATGCCCCGCGCATTGGCCTGCCAGCGGGAGGCGTCCCCGCCGCTCGCCTTTTCGACGAAGGCGCAGAGCTGCCCCGCCGATTCGGCCCCGTGCAGACTGATTTCCACCCCGTCGGGGTTGAGGCAGGGGATGATCGCGATCGAGCGGTTTTCCAGCGTGCGGGCCATATCGATGTCGGCGAGCGGCTCGCCGGTGGTCATCGCGCTGAGGATATCCTCGCAGAAGCGGAAGAGCAGCAGGGTGGTCAGCCATTCCATCCCGTGCACGCCGCCGACAAACAGGGTGCCCCGGTAGACGTCCCCGATGCCCAGCGCGTAGATGCTGCGCCCGAGGACCGATTTCCCGATCGGAAAGGTCTTTAAAAAGGGGAACCGTTCCTTGAGCTCGCACACCGCGCGGCGGATGTTGTCGTAGCTGGGAGGCTCCCTGTAAAATCCGTCAAACATGCCGTCTCACCTCTAAGCCCAGTCTATGTGGCGCAGGGCTCGTATTAGTACGGCGGGCAAGCCGGAAAAAACGCCGCGCGGGCGGCGTGTCTGGAGAATCAAATTGGAACTGAGATACAGGAGGAACATGGGATATGGCCCACTATGAGAAAACGATCGATTCACGGGTGATTTATGAAGGCAGGATCCTGAGCCTGCGGCGGGATATGGTGGAACTGGAAAACGGCTCGACCGCGGCGCGCGAGGTGGTCGACCACTCGGGCGGCGTGGCGGTGCTCGCGCTCGACGAGAACGGCAACATCCTCTTTGTGTCGCAGTTCCGCTACCCGTTTGGGGCCGTGCTGCTCGAGCTGCCCGCCGGCAAGCTGGAGAAGGGGGAGAACCCCGCCGAATGCGGCATGCGGGAGCTCGGGGAGGAATGCGGCTGCGCCGCCGACCTCTTCCAGCCGCTGGCGAAGATGTACCCCACCTGCGCCTACGACACCGAAATCATCCATATCTTTTACGCGACCGGGCTGCGCCCCACCCGGCAGCACCTCGACGAGGACGAGTTTTTGACCGTCCGCCGCATCCCGGTGGAAAAAGCGGTGCAGATGGTGCTCGACGGGGAAATCCCCGACGCGAAAACCCAGCTCGGCATTTTGAAATTTTATGCGCTGCGGCAGGCCGGAAAGCTCTGAACGCGCTCAAAAACTTTTGTTTTGGGAAATCATTCCTTGTTTCCGGGCTGTTATTTTTGGCGCGGATGCATACAATAACTGCGAAATAACCACGTTATTTCACCGGTTTATGCTGGTTTCCCAGTTCAAATGTGAAAGGAAGAATCCAATGAAATCAACCAAAGCGTTCATCGCGACGGCATTGGCGCTCGTTATGCTCGTTTCGTTGACTGCGTGCACCTCGCGGAACGACAATACGTCCTCCTCGAGCGTCGCGCCCTCTTCGGCCCCGGCCGCTTCTTCCATGGCTCCGTCTTCCTCCGAGCCGGATGATCTGCTATCCGACATTGAGGACGGCGTCTCGGATGTCGCGTCCAATATCGAAAGCGCCGTGACCACTACCATGAGCACCGATTTTGACAAAATCGGTGCTCTTGGCAGCGATCAGGTCAAATGGGGCCCCGGCGTGCTCGTCGACGAAGCAAACCGCACCACCGAGCCGCAGGTGCACCAGGAGGAGTACGGCCAGTACGGCGCCTATTTTATCGCCCCGGCGGACTGCGGAAAGTTCTACTTAACCTTTGACGAGGGCTATGAAAACGGCTACACCCCGCAAATCCTCGATGTACTTAAAGAGAAAAACGTCAGCGCGGTCTTCTTCGTCACCCTGCCGTTTGTGAAGTCCTCCCCCGACCTCGTCCGGCGGATGATTGACGAGGGGCATGTCGTGGGCAACCACACCAGCCACCACTGGAACCCGACCCAGAAGTCGCTCGACGACGCCTATGCGGACATCAAGGAGCTCCACGACTACATGCTGGAGAACTTCGACTATGAGATGACCCTCTACCGCCCGCCCGAGGGCGCGTTCAGCGAGCAGACGCTCGCCATGGTCCAGCAGACGGGCTACACGACGGTGCTCTGGAGCTTCGCCTACAAGGACTGGGACCCGAACAACCAGCCGGGCGTGGACGCGGCGCGGGAGCGCACGGAAAAGTTCATCCACGAGGGCGCGATCTACCTGCTGCACGCGGTGAGCCACGACAACGCGGAGATCCTCGGCGATTTGATCGACGAGGTGCGCGCGCGCGGCCTGGAAATCGCCAAGTGGGATTTGCCCTACGTGCCGCCGGCGGACGTCTCTTCCTCGCAGAGCTCCTCTGACGACGATTGACCAAAGGTTTTTGCCGGCTTTTTCCAAAAGCCGCGGGGCCGTGGGGCAGAGCCCCGCGCCGCTCGCCGCAGCGGGCGGAATGCCCGCTCCTTCAGGTTTTTCGGCCCCTTTTTACAAGAGAAAAAGGGGCGTCGGCAGGGGGCGCTTCCCATCCGGGAAGTGTCCCCTGCCTCCTCTTTTCCGCCATGTCTTGGGCGGCGAGACGCGGCCGGCGGAGAGAAGGCGCGACCTTGGGGGCCTTTTCTCTTGCAAAAGGCCCCCAAACCCTCAAAATGCGCCTGCAGCAGGGCCTGCGGGCCCGGGCTGGGGGCTCCGCCCTCGAAAAAGGCCGGCGCTTCGATCGAAGCGCCGGCCTTTTTCTCACCCGCCACCTTTGAAAAAGTGGACGAAACTTTTGCTTATTCCGAAACCGCCTTCTTTTTCAGGCGGCCGTAGTACTTCGCCGTAAAGGCCGCGTACTGCGCCTGGTAGCCGCTGTCGTGCTGGTCGCCGTGCAGTCGTTTGTACTCGTGGCGGTCGATCTCCTCCATCCGGCTGTCGTAGGTGAGCACCGACTCGCCCACGTTGGAACAGAGGTCCGCGATCCGCTCGATGTTCGAGAGCGCCTCCACATAGGGGAACGCCGCGTCCACCGTGCACTTGCCGCGCCGCAGGCGGTCGATGTGCTTATCCTTGAGGAGCTGCTCCATCTCGTCCACGACCTCTTCGAGCGGCGCGATGCTCGCCGCCGCCCTGCGGTCCACATTCTGGAAGGCGTCGACCGCCAGGTCGAGGATCTCCTTGACCGCCTCACAGATCGTCTGCATCTCCTCGGTGGCCTTCTTGGAAAATTTGGTCTTGGTTTCAAACATCCGGTCCGCGCATTCGCAGATGTTCTCCGCGTGGTCCGCCACCCGCTCAAATTCGCCGCAGGTGTGCAGCAGCTCGGAGATGCTGCGGTTTTCGCTGTCCGAAAGCTCCCGCTCGCCCAGCCGCAGCAGGTAGGTCTCCACGCGGTCCTCAAGCTTGTCCACCACGTCCTCGTTCTCGTTGATCCGTTCAACCACCTTGGGGTCGTACTGGAAGAGCAGCCCGATCGCGCTCAGATAGTTCTGCCGCGCGATGTTCGCCATCTGTACGACCGCCTCGCGGGCGTGCTCCACGGCGAGGCCGGGGGAGACGAGCAGGCGCTCGTCCAGCGTGATCGCCGTGATCTCCTGGTCGCGGTCGCCCGGCTTGTCGCGGACAAGCGTGCGCGCGATCTTCTCCAGCAGGCCGACCAGCGGGATGAAGAGCAGCGTCACCGTCACGTTGAAGATCGTATGGAAGTTCGCGATGCCGCCCTTGTCGATCGGCGCGTCCCAGAAGGAGAAGCCCACAAAGTGCTGGAAGGTGTAGCAGCCGATGACAAAGATGATGGTGCCCAGGACGTTGAAGCTCACATGCACGGCGGCGGTGCGCTTCGCATTTTTGGAGGCGCCGATCGACGCCAGGATCGGCGTGATGCAGGTGCCGATGTTCTGGCCCATGATGATCGGGAACGCCATCGAATAGGTGATCAGCCCGGTGGAGGTCAGCGCCTGTAAAATACCGATCGACGCGGCCGACGACTGGATCGCCGCCGTGACGAAGGTACCCACCAGAATGCCGATGACCGGGTTGCGGAAGGTCGCGAATAGGCTGGTGAACCAGGGCTCGTTGCTCAACGGGGCGACCGCCCCCTCCATCGCGAACATCCCCGTGAAGAGGACGCCGAAGCCGAGCAGGATGATACCGATGTTCTTCTGCCGGTCGCGCTTGGCGGACATGAAGAAGAGGATGCCCACGATCATCGCCAGCGGCGCGAGGGATTTGGGCTTCAGGAGCATGAGGAAGAAGTTGTCCGTTTGCAGGTCGCTCAGGCGCAGGATGTGCGCGGTGATCGTGGTACCGATGTTCGCGCCCATGATGACGCCGATGGCGTTGCGCAGCTTGAGGACCTGCGCGTTGACGAGGCCGACGACGATGACCGTCGTCGCGGAGGAGGACTGGATGGCCGCCGTGACCAGCGCGCCGAGCGCAACCCCCTTGATCACCGTGTCGGTCATCTTCTCAAGCGTCCGCTCAAGACGGCCGCCCGACGCGCGCTCCAGGCCGGACGCCAGCATCGACATGCCGTAGAGGAACATTGCCAATCCGCCCAGCAGGCTGATAAACCCGAAAATATCCAAGTTGTTTCACCACTTCATTTTACGTAATTTTTTCTTATTTTTTACCATACGAAACAATTATATCGAAAATACCCGGGCTTGTACAGAGCTTTCGGGCGTTTCGGCCGAATTTTGCGGGAAACCTCCCGATTGCGCGCAAAAAGTCCCCGGAACGCGGGCGGTTGCCCGCGTTCCGGGGACAGTTTTACCCTCAGGAACCGCTCTCCTCCGGCGCCGCCTCTTCGGCGGGACCGTCCTGCTCCCCGTCCGGGCCCTCCTCGTCGGTGGCCTCCTCCTTGGGAGCGCGCGCCAGCGTCACCACGCGGCTGTCCTCCGCCACGCGCATCGCGCGCACGCCGCCGCCGTAACGGGACTGCACGGTGATCTCCTGCACGGGGATGCGGATGATGACGCCGTCGTCGGTGATGAGGATCACGTCGTCGTCGCCGTCCACCATCTTGACCCCCGCGACGGGGCCGTTGCGGTCGACATAGTAGTTGCGGATGCCCTTGCCGCCGCGGCTCTGCAGGCGGTACTGGCTGACCTCGGTGCGGCGGCCGAGCCCGCTCTCCGACACGGTGAGCACGGTGGCGTCGCCGTTTTTGCGCACCCGCGCCATGCCGACGACCTCGTCGCCCTCCTCGAGCGTGATCGCGCGCACGCCGCGCGCCGAACGGGAGAGGGGCCGCGCGTCCTGCTCGTCGAAGCGGATGGCCATGCCGCCCCGCGTCGCAACGATCAGCTCGCTGGTGCCGTCGGTCTGGCGGACCCAGGCGAGTTCGTCCCCGTCGTCCAGCCCGATCGCGATGAGTCCCATGCGGCGGACGTTGCGGTAGGCCGACAGCGGGGTGCGCTTGATCACGCCCCTGCGCGTGACCATCACGAGGTAGCGGTCGTCCATGTCGTACTCGTCCGCCCCCACCTTGATGAGCGCCGTCACCTTCTCGTCGGAATCCATCTGCAGGAGGTTGACGATGTTGGTGCCGCGCGAGGTGCGGGAGCCCTCGCCGATCTCATAGCCCTTGAGCCGGAAGCACCGGCCCTTGGAGGTGAAGAACATGATATAGTCGTGGGTGGAGCAGATGAAGAGCTCCTCCACAAAGTCCTCCTCCCGCCTCGTCATGCCCGAAACGCCGCGGCCGCCGCGCCGCTGGGTGCGGTAGGCGTCGACCGGCTGCCGCTTGAGGTAGCCGAAGTGGGTGAGGGTGATGACGCAGTCCTCGACCGGGATGAGGTCCTCGATGTCCACCTCGCCGCTCACCGCCACGATTTCGGTGCGGCGTTCGTCGGCGTATTTCTGGCGGATCTCACCGAGCTCCTCCTTGACGATCGACATGACGCGGCCGTAGTCGCCGAGGATCGCCTCGTATTCCGCCACCCGTTCAAGGATCGCGGCCAGCTCCTCCTCGATCCTGATCCGCTCCATGCCGGAGAGCTGGCCCATGCGCATCGCCACGATGGCGGACGCCTGGATATCGGTGATGGCGAACCGTTCGATCAGGTTCTGCTTCGCGTCGGGCACGTCCTTCGAGTGCCGGATGATCGAGATGACCTCGTCGGTGTTGTCGCAGACGAGCTTGAGGCCCTCGAGGATATGTTCGCGCTCCTTCGCCTTGCGCAGGTCGTACTTCGTGCGGCGGATGACGACCTCGCCCTGAAAGTCGATGTAGTGGGTGAGGATCTCCTTGACCGGCATGACCTTGGGCACGCCGCCCGACAGCGCCAGCATGATGACGCCGACGGTGTCCTGGAGCTGGGTGTAGGAGTAGAGGCGGTTGAGCACCACCTGGGCGTTGGCGTCCCGTTTCAGCTCGATGACGATGCGCATGCCGTCCCGGTCGCTCTCGTCGCGCAGGTCGGAGATCTGCTCGACCCGCTTTTCCTTGACGAGGTCGGCGATCGACTCGATCAGCCGCGCCTTGTTGACCATGTAGGGGATCTCGGTGACGACGATCCGCTCGCGGCCGTTGGGCATCTCCTCGACCTCGCAGCGGGAGCGCAGGGTGATCTTGCCGCGCCCGGTGGCGTAGGCCGCGCGGATGCCCGCCCGCCCCATGATGATGCCGCCGGTCGGGAAGTCCGGCCCCTTGATGTGCTGCATGATCTCCTCGAGGGAGGCGTCGGGGTTGTCGATCAGCATGCAGGCGGCGTCGATCACCTCGCCGAGGTTGTGGGGCGGGATGTTCGTCGCCATGCCCACCGCGATGCCCGTCGACCCGTTGCAGAGCAGGTTGGGGAAGCGGGAGGGCAGCACGACCGGCTCCTTGAGGCGGTCGTCGTAGTTGGGCATGAAATCGACGGTGTCCTTCTCGATGTCGGTGAGCAGGGAGAGGGACATCCTGCTCATGCGGCTCTCGGTGTACCGGTAGGCGGCCGGCGGGTCGCCGTCGACCGAGCCGAAGTTGCCGTGGCCGTCGACGAGCGGGTAGCGCATCGAAAAGTCCTGCGCCAGGCGCACCATCGCGTCGTAGACCGACGCGTCGCCGTGCGGATGGTACCGGCCGAGCACGCTGCCGACCGTGTCGGCGCATTTGCGGTAGGCCTTGTCGGGGGTGAGGCCGTTTTCGTGCAGGGTGTAGAGGATGCGCCGGTGCACCGGCTTTAAGCCGTCGCGCACGTCGGGCAGCGCGCGGCTGACGATGACCGACATCGAATAGTCGAGAAAGGATTTCTTCATCTCGCTTTCGATGTCGATGTTATGCATACGCTGTTCGATCAGTTCGGAATCGAACACGTCGTCCTTGGAATCATGGGTTTCCTTCTTCATCTGTATCATCTCCTATTCGGGCCGCCTGGATTTCCGCCGGAAACTCATTTCCTCTTTCCGAAGAGGGGCCGCCGCGTGTCCTCGGCCACCTTCTCGAACCGGTCGCCGAGCCCCTGGCGCAGCACGCCGCAAAAGCGCTCGGCGGTGGCCTCGTCGAGCTGGTTTTTGGGGACGGCGACGACCTTGTTCTTGTCGTAGCAGATCGCGTAGACGCCCTTGTAGTCGTAAACGCTGCACGATCCGGAGAAGGCGATGTAGTATTTGCCGCCCCCCTCGCGCACGTCGATGCCGTCGCGGGTGGCCGCGAGCTCGAAGCGGGGGGAGTGTTCCTTCAGCCGCGCCGCGTATTTGCGGTTGTTGTTCGCGGGGAACTTGAGGATCAAAAAGAGCAGCGCGAGCGCGGCGATCACCATCACCCAGCTGACGAGGGTCTGCGTGCCGTTGTTTTTGAAGAGGTCCCCCCAGAACATCCAGATCACGACGAACACGCCGAGCAGCTGGAAGTTGCGGTGCGCGTCGACCCGGTTCTTCCGGTCGGAGATCTCGACCCCGTCGAGCACGTCCGCCTCGCGCGTCTCATAGGAGAACTCCACCCGGCCGTAGTCGACCTCGGCGTGGCGGCTCTCGTATTCGTCGTCGTCGAATTCGTCGTCAAGCTCGTCCGCCCCGGGCCCGCCGGCGTCCTCCGCCGTGGCGGCGGGCTCCTCCGGGTCCGCCTGGAGGACGGCCTGCTCCTCCGTCTCCTGCTCCCCGGTCACGACCGGGTTCTTTTCATCGCTCATACCTGATACCTCGGCTTTTCATAGTTTTCGCACATCTCCGCGAGGAACTTCTCCACCGCGTCGATCTGCGGCTCGATCTGGGATTTCGGGACGAGCAGGCAACGGCGGGGCTCCAGCATGATCAAAAACAGCCCCTCCGACTCCTTGACCGAATCGATCGTGTGCCAGTAGGTCTCGACCGTCTTGTTCTGGATGTGCTCGACGCATTTGTTGGGGTAGAAGTCGATCAGCATTTTTTCCCGCAGGTAGGCGTTCTTCTGGTACTCCCTGTTGACCGCCTTGAAGAGCGCCCGCTCGTAGAAGAACCTGTAGTAAAAGAGGCTGCGGAAGCCGAGCAGGAAGATGATGGCCAGTAGCACCCACGAAAGGGGCGTGGCCTTGGAATATCCCAGCACGACCGAGAGGACCAGCAGCAGGCCGACGACGATCTCGACGGCGCCCATAATGGTCATCTTCTTTTTGCTCTTCTTCACGTTCGCGGTGTTCATGATACGGTAGAAATCCAGGTAGTCCTCCAGCGGGAGGGCGAAGTTGAGCGTAAACAGCTTCTTGACCTTCGGCACGCTTTCCGCGGCGTCCACATCCCCCTCGTCCGCCTCCGCCCGGAATTCCCGCGCGAGCTCTTCCCCGGTGTCGCTGACGACCGCCTCTTCCTCTATGGCCTCCGCGGCTTCCTCCACCGTCCCGGCGGCCTCCAGCGTCTCAAAATTGTCCTGTTCCTGCATGGTGCGTCTCCTCTCTGCCAGACGTTAAATATCCAGGTTCTGCACGTATTTCGCGTTCTGTTCGATAAAGTCTCTGCGCGGGCCGACCTTGTCGCCCATCAGGATGGTGAAAATCTCGTCCGCCTTGACCGCGTCCTCCATCTGGACCCGGATCATCGTGCGGTTTTCGGGATTCATCGTCGTCTCCCACAGCTGCTCGGGGTCCATCTCGCCGAGGCCCTTGTAGCGCTGGACGTCGCATTTGCCGTTGCCGTCGGGGCAGAGCTCCCGGATATAGTCGTCCCGCTCCTTGTCCGAAAAGGCGTAGCGCACCTGCTTGCCGCGGCTGATCTTGAAGAGCGGGGGCTGCGCGATGCAGACGTGCCCCTCCTCGATCAGCGGGCGCATGTAGCGGAAGAAGAAGGTGAGCAGCAGCGTCCGGATATGGGAGCCGTCGACGTCCGCATCGGCCATGATGATGATCTTGCCGTAGCGGAGCTTTTCGAGGTCGAACTCCTCGCCGATGCCGGTGCCCAACGCGGTGACGATCGGCATGAGCTTGTCGTTGCCGTAGACCTTGTCGAGCCGGGCCTTCTCCACGTTGAGCATCTTGCCCCATAGGGGCAGGATCGCCTGGAATTTGCGGTCGCGGCCCATCTTGGCCGAGCCGCCCGCCGAGTCTCCCTCGACGATGTAGATCTCGGTGCCGTCGCGCCCCCGCTGGGAGCAGTCGGCCAGCTTTCCGGGCAGCGACGCGGTCTCGAGCACCGATTTGCGGCGGGCGACCTCGCGCGCCCTGCGCGCGGCCTCGCGCGCCCGGGAGGCGCCCAGCGATTTATCGATGATCGTGCGGGCGACCGTCGGATTTTCCTCGAAATAGGTGGTCAGCTTGTCGTAGACGAGGGTGTCCACCAGGGTGCGCGCCGCCGTGTTGCCGAGCTTTGCCTTGGTCTGGCCCTCGAACTGCGCGTCGGTCAGCTTGACCGAGATGATCGCGGTCAGCCCCTCGCGCACGTCCTCTCCCTTGAGGTTTTCGTCGTTGTCCTTAAGGATGTTGTAGCGGCGGGCGTAGTCGTTGATCACGCGGGTGAGCGCCGCCTTGAACCCGACCTCGTGCGCGCCGCCGTCCGTCGTGTGGATGTTGTTCGCAAAGGAGAGCAGCAGCTCGGTGTAGCTGTCGTTGTACTGCAGCGCCACCTCGGCGGTGTTGTCCCCCTCCCGCGCCGCGAGGTAGATGACCTCGTCGTGCAGGGACTCGACGCCCTTCTGCTGGTGGATGTGTTCGACGAAGCTGCGGATGCCGCCCTCGTAGTGGAGGTGCTCCTCCACCGTCTCGGTCCCCCGCTGGTCGCGCAGGACGATGTAGACCCCCGCGTTGAGGAACGCCTGCTCGCGCAGCCGGCGCAGCAGGGTGTCGTAGTCGTAAAGAACCTCCTCAAAGATCTCCGGGTCGGCCCGGAAGGCGACCTGGGTGCCCTTCTGGTCGGTGTCGCCGGTGATTGCGAGCGGCGCGCACTCCTTGCCGCGCTCGAACCGCTGGTAGTAGCGGTGCTCGCCGTCGCACACCTCGACCTCGAGCCACTCGGACAGGGCGTTGACGACCGAGGCGCCCACGCCGTGCAGGCCGCCCGACACCTTGTAGCCGCTGCCGCCGAACTTGCCGCCCGCGTGCAGGATGGTGAAGACGACGGTGACGGCGGGAAGGCCGGTCTGGCTCTGGGTGCCGACGGGGATGCCGCGGCCGTTGTCCGAGACCTTGATGATCTCGCCGGGAAGCAGGTCCACCTCGATCATCGAGCAATAGCCCGCGAGCGCCTCGTCGATCGAGTTGTCGACAATCTCATAGACCAGGTGGTGCAGGCCGCGCGGCCCCGTCGACCCGATATACATGCCGGGCCGCTTGCGTACCGCCTCCAGCCCCTCGAGCACCTGGATCTGCGAGGAGTCGTAATTTGCTTCCTCGGTCGGGATTCCCGCCGGGTTGTTGTCCACTGTATCCAACTGTAACCGCTCCTTTCGGCCCCGTGCGGGCCTTTGTGTCCGCCCGTCCGGGCGATAATATCCGGTAAAGCCGTTTCCGGCCTGTTATCCGTGTTCGATGTTCGCCAGCCCGTCCACGAAGCCCGCCCGCTTTTTGAGGGTCGCGGAGGAGATCTGCGTGATGTAGACCTTCGGGTCGCGGCGGCCCCTGCCGCAGATGACAAAAGATTTCGGAAGCTCGTAGGAGACGTTCACGACGAGCCCGCCCTTTTCCGACCTGGCGAGAAATTCCTTGGTGATCTTTGAGATCGAGGTGTTCTCCAGATCGAAGATGCCGATGATCTCGTCGGTGCGCACCACCGTGTCCTGTCCGAGATGCAGGTACATATTCCCCGCCCCTTTACTCGTATTTCCTGGTCGTGAGGACGCGCCCGCCCTCCAGTTTGACGCTGACGCCGCTCGTCAGGTGCTTGAAGTCCGCCCGGTCGCAGCAGGTCATGATGAGCTGCCGCCCGCTGAGATGGTTGAGCAGGTAGTCGCGGCGCGCCGCGTCCAGCTCGCTCATCACGTCGTCGAGCAGGACGACGGGATATTCGCCGATCGTCTCCCGGATGATTTCGCACTCGGCCATCTTGAGGGCGAGCACGCAGGAGCGCTGCTGCCCCTGCGACCCGAACACCCGCGCGCTGTTGCCGTCGAGGGTGACCGCGATGTCGTCCCGGTGGGGGCCGAGCCCGGTCACCCGGCTGCGGATGTCCTCCCCCCGGTGGGCGCGCAGGTCCTCAAGCACCTGCTCCTCGATCTCGGGGATGGAGCGCGCCGTGTCGCACCGGAGCGACGACTGGTATTCCAGCCCGAGCGCCTCCTTTTCCCCGGAAATACCCGCGTAGGTCTCCCGCGCGAAGGGGGAGAGGCGGTCGAGGAAGGAGGCGCGCGTCTTGATCAGCACCGCCGCGAAGGAGGCCAGCCGCGCGTCCCAGACGTCCAGCGTGTCGAAGAGACTCGTCTCATAGGAAATGTCCTTGAGCAGGCGGTTGCGCTGGTCTAGCACGCGGGTGTACTGGTTCAGGATGTGGATATACTTGGGCTTGATCTGGCAGATCGACGTGTCGATGAACTTGCGCTTTTCGAGCGGTCCGTTTTTGATGAGGGAGAGGTGGGTGGGCGAAAAGACCACCGCGCAGAAATGCCCCGCCAGCTCGGCGGCGGATTTGAGCGGGATCTCGTTGAGCGCCGCGCCGCGCCGCCCCTCGATGGTCACACGGGCATGCTGGTCGCGGCCGGCGGCGAAAAATTCCATCTCCAGCCCGGCCTGCGGCGCGCCGAAGCGGACGAGCTGCCCGTCCTTCGCGCCCCGGAAGCTCTTGGCCCCCGTGAAAAGCCACACGGCCTCGACAAAATTGGTCTTGCCCTGCCCGTTGTCCCCGTAGACGACGTTGGCGCCGTCCGAAAGCTCCAGCTCGAGCGAGGCGATATTACGGAAATCGCTGATCCGGATGCGGTTGATCTTCACCTGCTACACAACCTCGATTTCGGAATCTCCGGCGGTTACGACGTCGCCGGGGAAGATCTTTTTGCCCCGCATGGTGCATGTTTCCCCGTTGACCGCCACCTTCCCGGCGGCGACGAGCTCCTTGGCCCGCCCGCCGGTTTCGGCCGCGCCGGCAAATTTAAGCAGCGCGTCCAGCTTGATAAAGGGGGGCCTGATCGTGATCTTCATACGCGTTTCACCCTTCCCCCGGTCATTCCGACTTGAGCCGCACCGGCAGCACGAGGAAGGTAAAGCTGTCCCCCTCGAGCGGAACCAGCTTGATCGGGGAGAGCGCCCCGTTGATGAGCAGCTGGATCTCGTCACATTCGCTCGCCTTGAGCGCGTCGAGCATGTAGCGGCTGTTGAAGCCGATCTCCACGTCGTCGCCCGTCTGCTGACAGGTGATCTCGTCGTACGCCTTGCCGATCGCGGTCGAACAGGAGATCTTGATCACGCCGCCCTCGAATTTGAGCCGCAGGGGGCTTTTAATATTGTCCGAAATGAGCAGGGAGGCGCGGTCGATGGCGGCGATCAGCTCGCGCGTGCTGATCTTGACGGTCGTCTGCCCGCCCGCGGGGATGGCCGCCCGGTAATCGAGGAATTCTCCCTCCAACAGCCTGGATATTACATTATAACTCCCGGCCTTGAAGATAATATGTCGTTTTGAGACGGCGATCTCAATGTCGCCCTCCTCGTCCCTGAGGAGCTTTGCCACCTCGGAAAGGGATTTGCCGGGGACGATGAAGGAGAAATCGCTGTCAAACGCGACCTTCTCCCGCCGCAGGGCGAGGCGGTAGCCGTCGACCGAGACGACGTTCAGCTCCCCGCCCTTGATGTCGAAGAGGGAGCCGGTGTGAACCGGCTTGCTGTCGCTCACCGCCACCGCGAAGAGGGTCTGGTTGATCATGTTCTTGAGCGCCGCCTGCGGCAGGCTGATCTCGGTGGTCTGGTTGACCGCCGGCAGCTCGGGGTATTCCGACGCCGGGATGCCGAGGATGGTATACTCGGTGAGGGAGCCCTTGATCAGCGTCAGCATCTTTTCGTCCGAGGTGATGCTGATCGTCTCGCTGGGCATCCGGCGGATCATGTCGAGGAAGATCCGCGCGGAGAGGACGATCTCGCCCGGCGCGAGAACCTTCGCCTCGATCGCCGTGGAGATCGCGAGCTCGAGGTCGTAGCCGGTCAGGTAGAGCCGCCCGTCCTGCGCGCGCAGCAGCACGCCTTCGAGCGCCGCGAGGGTGTTTTTCGCGGAGACCGCGCGGGAGACGTTGCCCACTGCTTCCACGAGAAGCTGTTTGTCACAGATGACGTTCATCAAAGCACCTCCTAGATGATAGAAGAATCCGCGGTGGGTTTTTCCACAGCGGAAAAAGGATTCTGATTTGGATAGAGAGAGTAAAAGAAAAATAGCCGTAGTAGTAGGGGGCGCGCAAAAGTGGAGACGCCCCGGAAAGGCGGAGCACCGGCTGGTTCGCGGGCGGCCGGCCGCGAGAAGAACCGGGGAAGCGATTGGTGGAAAAGGGCATTCCCGTCCGCCGTTTCCACGCCGCTGTGGAAAAGTGGGGCGGAAAGTAGAGAAAATGTGGAAAACTTTGTGGAAATCGTGGAAGGTCTCAAAAATCTTCCACGGGATTTGGCAGATGTGGAGAGTGGAAAGTGGAAAAAATCAGCTGTCGCGGATATTCTTGACGATATCCTCGATCGTTTCCTTGTAGCGCAGGTCGTTGGCCATGTTCTTTTCGACCTGCTGGATCGCGTAGACGATCGTGCTGTGGTCGCGCCCGCCGAACTCCTCGCCGATGGTGGACATCGACATCTGGGTGATCTCGCGCACGATGTAGATGGAGATCTGCCGCGCGGAGGAGATCTGGGCGCTGCGCTTGTTGGAGCGGATGTCCTGCGGCGAGATGCCGTAGGTGCGGCCGACCTCCGAGATGATCCGCTCGACCGTGACGGGCACCGGCTGGTTGTCGTTGAGGATGTCGCGGATCGCGTTCTGCGCGATGACGATCGACGGGTTGGTGCCCTGCAGGAGCTTATAGGCCTTGAGCTTCTTGACGGCGCCTTCGAGCTGGCGGATGTTCGTCTTGAGGCGGTTGGCGATGTACTCGGCCACGTCGTCGGGGATCTGGATGTCCAGCAGCTGCGCCTTGCGGCGGATGATCGCGATGCGCGTCTCATAGTCGGGCGCCTGGATGTCCGCGAGCAGCCCCCACTCAAAGCGGGTGCGGAGCCTGTCCTCCAGCGTCTTGATCTCCTTGGGGGGCCGGTCGGACGCGAGGACGATCTGCTTGCCCGCCTCGTAGAGGGTATTGAAGGTGTGGAAGAACTCCTCCTGCGTGCTCTCCTTGCCGCCGATGAACTGGATGTCGTCGACGAGCAGCACGTCCGCCTTGCGGTACCGCTCGCGGAAGGCGGCGGTGTTCTGGTCGCGGATGGCGGTGATGATGTCGTTGGCGAACTCGTCGCCCTTGACGTAGATGATGTTGCAGTCGGGCTTGTTTTTGCGGATCTCGGTGCAGATCGCGTGGAGCAGGTGGGTCTTGCCCAGCCCGGAGCCGCCGTAGATGAAGAGGGGGTTGTAGGCGTTGGCGGGGTTGGCCGCGACGGCAAGCGAGGCCGCGTGCGCGAACTTGTTGGAGGAGCCGACGATGAAGGTGTCGAAGGTGTAGTCGTACTCCCCGCCGCTCACCGAGCTGTCCGCGTCGGCGGGCAGCGGCTCGACGGAAGAGGCCTGTCCCGCCGAGGGGCCGTCGCAGGAGACGTCGATGCCGACCTCGAAGCCGAGAACTTCCTCGAAGGCGGTCTGGAGGATGGCGGTGTACTTCTCCTTGACGATGTTCATCTTGAACTCGGAGTTTACCTTTAAATAAGCGGTCGACTCCACGAGCCGGACCGGGACGATGTCCTTGAGCCAGAGGTTGAAGGCCACGTCGGAGATTTTCCCTTTGCAGTGGTCGAGCACGAGCGGGAATAGGTCGGCGAATGATTCCATGGGAACAGCTCCTTTGGTGAGTGTGGAGAACCGGTGCAAACCGGTCCGGGACTGTGTGAAAAAGGAGAAATTCCACCGTTTTTCAACAGAACCTGTAACTTTTTAATCATACCACAAAACGGGCGTTCTTTCAAGTATTCCACATACGGCAGAATCTACATATTTATATAGTAGTGGGGGCGCGTTTTCCGTCGCCGCGAAACTGCCGCAGCCGAGGGAATTCGGCAAATACGGGGCCATGCCTTGACAAACCGCCGCAAAGTGCGGTATAATGCTTATCTGCAAGGTAAAAAAGAATTCCCCGCGCTCGCGGCCTGCCGCCGCGGGCGCAGGATATGGAATCGACCGCAGGAGAGGAGGGTTGACAATGATTCGGACCTATCAGCCGAAAAAGCTCCAGAGGAAAAAAGAACACGGTTTCCGCAAACGTATGGCGACCAAGAACGGCCGCAAGGTGCTTGCCCGCAGAAGGGCGAAGGGCAGGGCTCGCCTGACCCACTGATCCCGGTCTGTTCCCCGCGCCTCGCGCGGGGCGGCGGGACGCCTTTCCCGGTAAAGCCCCTTTCGCGGCGCTGCGATGTTTGCATCGGAAAATAGACGGCCACAGCTCGCGTTGTGGTCTTTATTTTTATCAGGCGGCAGCGCGGCTGAGGGGTCCCGCCGCATGTTTGGAGGAACACCCATGCTCCACACCGAAACCCTGACGCTCAACAAGGAATTCCGCAGAGCCTACTATCGGGGCCGTGCCTTTACCACTCCCGTAGTTGTGGTCTACGTCCTCAAAAACCACAAAGGCATCAACCGCATCGGGCTGACCGCTACCAAGAAGATCGGCAAGGCGGTCAGGCGCAACCGCGCGCGGCGGGTCCTCAAGGAGGCCTACCGCCTGCTGGAACCGCAGTTCCCCGTCGGGAACGACTACGTCTTTGTCGCCCGCACCAAAACGGTTTTCGCCTCCACGCAGGAGGTCATGCGGGCAATGCGGTCGGTCATCGAAAAGCTGGGCAAAAAATCATGAAACGCCTGCTGCTCTTCCTGATCAGGCTCTACCGGCGGCTGCTTTCCCCGCTCAAGGGAAGGCCCACCTGCCGCTTCTATCCGACCTGTTCGGCCTATGCCTACACCGCCGTCGAGCGCTTCGGCGCGCTGCGCGGCGGCTATCTCGCGCTGAGGCGGATTCTAAAGTGCCATCCGTTTCACCCGGGCGGGATCGATCCTGTCCCCGAGACCTTTTCATTTCGAAATCAAAAAGAGAGGAACTAGAATAGATGGCTTGGCTATATTCCATATTCGGTTACCCGCTCGGCTGGGTAATGTGGGCCTGCTTCAAGGTGATCCCCATCTACGGCGTCGCCCTTCTGCTCTTTACCATCATCGTGCGCGCCTGCCTGGTCCCGCTTTCGATCAAGCAGCAAAAGTCGATGGTGAAGATGCAGATCTTCAAGCCCCGCATGGATGAGATCCAGAAGAAGTACGCGAACAACAAGGAAAAAATGAATGAAGAGATGATGAAGCTCTACCAGGAGGAGAACTACAACCCGATGTCGGGCTGTCTCCCCATGGCGATCCAGATGCCCATCCTCTTCGGTCTTTACGACGTCATCCAGCGCCCGCTGACCCACCTGCTCCGGGTGGCCGGCCCGACCATCGAGAGCGCGACCGAGATCGCGGCGGGGCTCTTAAACAACGCGAACCTCGCCAAGGACTACTCCCGTCAGATCCGCATCATCGACGCGGTCAACCAGAACCCCGACGCCTTTTCCGGCCTGGGGGATTTTGTGCAGAAGGTGCAGTCGCTCGATCTGTCCATCGGCCCCATCGACCTGACCCAGCAGCCGACCTTCGCGCTCAACATCCTGCTGCTCATCCCGATCCTCTCCTTCCTGACCTCCGTGCTCGTCTCGTGGGTCTCGATGCGCCAGTCCGCGGCCGCCGCGGGCGACAACGCCGCCGCGGCCGGCATGTCCAAGGGCATGATGCTCATGATGCCGCTGATGTCCGCGTGGATCTCCTTTGTGGTGCCCGCCGGACTGGGCGTCTACTGGGTCATCTCCAACCTGCTCATGGCGCTCCAGACCTTCCTGCTCAACCGGTATATGAACCCGGCCAAGCTGGCCGCGAAGGCTCAGGCGGAGTATGAGGCCAAAAAGGAGGCCGACCGCCAGGCCAAGATCGAGGCCAAAAAGCGCGCGCGTGAACGCGGCGAAAAGGACATCGACACCGCCCTCTCCCAAAAGGAGATCAACCGCATCAAGCTGGCTGAGGCCAGGAAGCGCGACGCCGAAAAATACGGCGAAGTCTACAAGGAAGTTACCGACGACGACCTGAAGGCGTAAACAGGACTTGCCGCCCGCAACCGCGCGGCAACCATCACGGAGGTGTAAACAAGCCATGCGTGAAGTCATTAAGGAAGCGCGCAGCGTCGAGGAGGCCCTCGACCTCGCCTGCCAGGAATTGGGCGTCGAGCGCGACGCGATCGATTTTGAGATCGTTACCCTGCCCAAGCGCGGCTTTTTGGGCCTGCGCAACACCCCTGCCAAGGTGCGTGTATTCATTGAGGAGCCCGAGGCCCCCGCGCCCAGGAGGCGGGAAGAGCGCCCTGAGAAAAAGGAAAATACTGGAAAACAGCAGCGGCAGGAGCCCCGCCGGGAGCCGAAAAAACAGGAGCCCCGCGTGGAAAAGCCCGCCCCCAAAGCGGAGGCGAAGCCGGAGCAGGCCGCCGAGCCGAAACCGGAAAGCAAGCCCGAGCCCGCCGAGCCGCAGCCGCCGCTGGAGTTTGTGGCCGCGGACACGGTCGAGGGCAAGGCGCGCACCGCCGCCGACTATGTCAAGTCGGTGCTGGCTGAGATGGGCGTCGCGGCGGAGATCTCCGTGGCGTTTACCGATAACGGCATCGTCATGCGGCTGTCGGGCGAGGGGCTGGGCGTCATCATCGGACGCCGCGGCGAGACGCTCGACGCGCTGCAATACCTCTCCGGGCTGGTCGCCAACCGCCAGGAGGGCGACTACATGCGCGTGACGATCGATTCGGGCAACTACCGCGAAAAGCGGGAGCGCACGCTGCAGCAGCTTGCGCGCAAGCTCTCCGCCTCCGCGGTCCGCTATGGGAGGCCGTCGACCCTCGAGCCGATGAACCCCTATGAGCGCCGCATCATCCATTCGACCGTTTCGGGGATCGAAGGCGTGACCTCCTCCTCCATCGGGGAGGAGCCCAACCGCCGCGTGGTCATTTCCCCGACCAACCCGCGCCCGCAGCAGCGGGGCGGAAAAGGCCGCGGCCCGCGTCCGGGCGGCGCCGGCGGAAGCCGACCGCCCCGCAGGGACGGACGGCCCGGCGAGGGACGTCCGCGTGACGACAGGCCCCGCGACGACAGGCCGAGGGACGACCGCCCGCGCGACGACCGCCGCGGAGGGGACAGGCCCCCCCGCAGGGACGGGTTCCGCAGCGACCGCGGCCCGCGCCGGGACGGCGCGCCCCGTGAGAGCGTCAAGCCGACCCCGACCGATGTGGACCGCGAGTACATGAAGGAGCTTGAGCGGGAGCCCGAGCACTATGTGAAGCCGGATTCCTCCGAGCAGGCCGCGCAGCCGCGCAGCGAACCCGCGCGCCCCGCCGCCCGCGTTGAAGAGGATCTGCCGCTCTACGGCAAGATCGACCTGTAACACCGATTCTGACTGCGAGGAGGTTTCACATGAAACCTCCTCGCTTGCACGTTCCGACCATTTTCAGGACGGCCGCGGGCCGGGAGGAGACAGGATGCAGAGCATGGATACGATCGCGGCGGTCGCGACGCCGCTGGGGACCGGCGGGATCGGCGTGGTGCGCCTGTCCGGCCCCGAGGCCGCGGCGGTCGCGGACCGGGTGGTCCGGCTGGCCGGGGAAAAGACCGTGGCCGGGATGAAAGGGTATACCTGCGCCTATGGGCGGGCGGGCGACGCGGACGGGGAGATCGACGAAGCGGTCGTCACCCTCTTTCGCGCGCCGAGGAGCTTCACGGGGGAGGAGGTCGTCGAGATCGCCGTCCACGGCGGCGTCTACCTCGTCAACCGTCTTTTGCGCGCCTGCGTCGCGGCGGGCGCGCGTCCCGCGCTCGCGGGGGAGTTTACCCGGCGCGCCTTTTTGAACGGCAAGCTCGACCTGACGCAGGCGGAGGCGGTCGCCGACCTCATTTCCGCCGAGGGGCGGCAGGCGGCGCGCGCCGCGCTGAGCGCGCGGGACGGGGCGCTCTACCGCCGGGCCGAAGCCGTGGCGGACGCCCTCACCGGCTACGCCGCCCACCTGGCCGCGTGGATCGACTATCCAGAGGAGGAGATCGCCGAGGTGGACCCGGCCGAGCTGGGCGGGGGACTGCGCCGCTGTGAGGGCGACCTGGCGGGGCTGCTCGGCACCTACGACACAGGGAGGATCATCCGGGAGGGGATCTCCGCCGCGATCGTCGGGCGGCCGAACGTGGGCAAGTCAACCCTGATGAACCTGCTCGCGGGGCACGCCCGGAGCATCGTCACCGAGATTGCGGGGACAACGCGGGACATCGTGAGCGACACGATCCGTTTGGGGGAGATCGTGCTGCGCCTGTCGGATACGGCGGGCATCCGCGGCACCGACGACCCGGTGGAACGCGCGGGGGTGGACCTCGCGGTCGGGGAGCTTGCGCGGGCGCAGCTCGTGCTGGCGGTCTTCGACGGCTCGGACGCGCTCGATGAAAACGACCTGCGCGTGATCCGCTGCTGCAAGGACGCGGTCTGCATCGCCCTCGTGAACAAAAACGACCTGCCCCAGCGGCTGGATATGGAGGTCATCCGGGAGAATTTCGCGCATGTTGTGACGCTCTCGGCCAAGTCGGCGGAGGGCGCGGACGCGCTGAAAAAAAAGATTGAGGAGCTCTTTCTGCTTGAGCGTTTCGACCCTTCGGCGGCGGTGGTCGCCAACGAGCGCCAGCGCGCCGCCGTGGCGGACGCGCTGGCGGAGGTGCGCGAGGCGGCGGACGCGCTGGAAGCGGGCGTCTCCTACGACGCGGTGTGCGTCTGCATCGAGCGCGCGGTGGACGCGCTGCTCACGTTGACGGGCAGGCGCGCAACGCAGGAGGTCGTCGACCAGGTTTTTTCCCGCTTCTGCGTCGGAAAATGAATCATTTTTCGTATCCGCGTCCTCAAACCAAACTTTTCGTCCACCTTTTTGAAAAGGTGGCGGGTGAGCCGCCGGACGAGGTCCGGCGGCGAGGGCGGAGCCCTCACTTGGGCCCGCAGGCCCTGCTTCAGGCGCATTTTGGGGGTTTGGGGGCCTTTTGCAAGAGAAAAGGCCCCCCATGGCGCGCCCGCGGGCGCGCCTTCCCCGCGCTGGGCAAAGACGAGGAGGCCGTGGGGCGGTTCCCCGGCGGGAAACCGCCCCACGGCAAACGCCCCTTTTTCTCTTGTAAAAAGGGGCCGAAAAATACGCCTGAAGGATGGGGCGTTCCGCGCCTGCGGGCGCGGCAAGGGCGGGCTTTTGAAAAAGCCCCCCTTGACCCCGAAAACTTTCGCGATAGAAGAGTCCGAATTTTAAGGGAAGGGAGGGGTTTCAATGGAATACCGGGCAGGCGGCTATGATGTCGCCGTGATCGGCGCGGGACACGCGGGCATCGAGGCCGCGCTCGCAGCCGCGCGGCTTGGCGCGCGCACTGTGCTCTTTACCATGTCCCTCGACGCGATCGGCAACATGCCCTGCAACCCCTCGATCGGCGGCACTGCGAAGGGGCACCTCGTCCGGGAGATCGACGCGCTCGGCGGCGAAATGGCTAAGGCCGCCGATGCCACTTTTATCCAGTCCCGGATGCTAAACCGCGGCAAGGGCCCGGCGGTCCACAGCCTGCGCGCGCAGGCCGACCGCAAGCAGTATCACCTCTATATGAAGCGCGTGCTCGAATACCAGGAAAACCTCGACCTCAAGCAGGCCGAGATCGTCGAGATCCGCGCGGAGAACGGCCGCGTGTCCGCCGTCGTCACCGCGCTGGGCGCGGTCTACGGGGTGAAGGCCGCCGTGCTCTGCACCGGCACCTACCTGCGCGGCAAAATCTTTGTGGGGGAGTACGCCGCTGAGAGCGGACCGGACGGGATGCATGCGGCGGGCCCGCTCTCCGATTCCCTGCGGGCGCTCGGCCTCCCGCTCCGCCGCTTCAAGACCGGCACCCCCGCGCGGGTTGACCGCCGTTCGATCGACTTTTCCAAGACTCAGCCGCAGGAGGGGGACGACCCGATCACCCCCTTCTCCTTTGAGACCGACCCGGCGGGCCTCCAAAACCGCGCGGTCTGCTACATGGCCTACACGAACGGGCGCACCCATGCCGTCATCCGCCAAAATCTCCACCGTTCCCCCCTCTATGGTGGAATGATCGAGGGGATCGGGCCGCGCTACTGCCCGAGCATCGAGGACAAGGTCGTCCGCTTTGCCGACAAGACCCGCCATCAGCTTTTCATCGAGCCGATGGGGCTGGATACCAACGAGATGTATTTGCAGGGGATGTCTTCGTCGCTGCCCGAGGAGGTGCAGGTCGCGCTCTACCGCACGATCGACGGCTTTGAAAAGATACAGATCATGCGCAACGCCTATGCGATCGAGTACGACTGCATCGATCCGACCTGCCTTTGCGCGTCGCTCGAATGCAAAGCGGTCGGCGGGCTCTTCGGCGCGGGGCAGTTCAACGGCACCTCCGGATATGAGGAGGCCGCCGCGCAGGGCCTGGTGGCCGGCGTGAACGCCGCCCGCCAGACCCAGGGGAAGGAGCCGCTGATCCTCGACCGCGCGAGCTCCTATATCGGCACGCTGATTGACGACCTCGTGATCAAGGGCTGCAACGACCCCTACCGCATGATGACCTCCCGCTCGGAATACCGGCTGCTGCTGCGGCAGGACAACGCCGACGCGCGCCTGACCCCCACCGGGCATGAGCTCGGCCTCATCGGGGAGGAGCGCTGGCGGCGGTTCCGGGAGAAGCAGACGCTGATCGAAGGGGAGATCGCGCGGCTGCGGAAAACGTCCGCCGCGCCCTCGGAGGAACTGAACGGCCTGCTTGTTTCACGTGAAACGGCGCCGATCACCCTTTCGGTACGGCTCGCGGAGCTGCTGCGCCGCCCGCAGGTCGGCTACGCCGACCTCGCGCCCTTCGACCCGGAGCGTCCGGAGCTTCCGCGCGACGTGTGGGAGGAAGCGGAGATCACGATCAAATATGAGGGATACATCAAAAAGCAGCTCGCCCAGGTGGAGCAGATGCGTCGGCTGGAAAACCGCGCGCTGCCCGCCGACATCGATTACCGCGGGATCGGCGGGCTGCGGCTGGAGGCGGCGGAGAAGCTCGGGAAGATCCGCCCCGTCAACATTGGGCAGGCGTCGCGCATCAGCGGGGTGAGCCCCGCTGATATCTCGGTGCTGCTGATCTGGCTGGAACAGCGCAGGGGAGGGAAGACATGATTGACAAAAGGATGCTCGCGGAGTATGCGGCCGCGCTCGGGCTTCCGCTCGGGGAGGCCGAGCTGGAGCGGTTCGACCGGTACGCGGAGCTGCTCGTCGAGTGGAACGAAAGGATGAACCTCACGGCGATCACCGAGCCGGGGGAGATCGTCGTCAAGCATTTTGTGGACAGCCTGACCCTGCTCAGGGCGTTCACACCCCCCGTGGGAGCGACCCTGGTCGACGTGGGGACCGGCGCGGGCTTTCCGTCGGTGCCGGTGAAGATCGTGCGGCCCGACCTGCGGGTCACGCTGCTTGACAGCCTGAATAAACGGCTGGTTTTTCTGCGGGAACTGTCCGGTGCGCTCGGGCAGGAGGAAAACGTTTGTGTCCATGCGCGCGCCGAGGAGGCGGGCAGGCAGCCCGGCCACCGGGAGCAATATGCGTTCGCGACCGCGCGGGCGGTGGCGCACCTGCGGGAGCTGAGCGAATACTGCCTGCCGCTGGTGCGGGTAGGCGGCATGTTCGCGGCGCTCAAGGGGGGCGACGTGGACATGGAGCTGGAGGAATCCCGCAGGGCGGTGGAGCTTCTGGGCGGGAAAATCGACCGGATCGAACGGCTGGTTCTGCCGGATGGAAGCCGCAGGACGATTGTCTGCGTCAAGAAAATATCGCAGACCTCGACAAAATATCCACGTCCGCACGCGAAAATGGCAAAAAATCCGCTGGCCTGATGTCCCAGGCTGGCGGATTTTGCTTTTTTCTGCGACCGAAATTTCTGGAAATCAGGAATATTTCATGGTACCATCTAGTCAAGGACAAACGGAAGGACGTGAAATGCCATGAAGTTTTCAAAACAGCGCACGGTCAACCGGGTCGTCCTGCTGGATGTCAACGAGATCACCTCGAGCCCCTACCAGCCGCGCAGGCAGTTTGATCCCAAGGGCATGAAGGAACTGGCCGACAGCATCTCCCAAAGCGGATTGCTCCAGCCGATCACGGTGCGCCGCACCGAAACGGGGTACGAGCTCATCGCGGGGGAGCGCCGGCTGATGGCCTGCCGGATGCTCCATCTGGACAAGATTCCCGCCATCGTCGAACAGTTCGACGACGAAAAATCCGCCGTATTTTCCCTGGTGGAAAACCTCCAGCGCAAGGACCTCAACTATTTTGAAGAGGCGGTGGGCATCCAACAGCTGATGCAGCGGTGCGAAATGACCCAGCAGCAGGTAGCGGAACGGCTGGGCAAGGCGCAGTCGACCGTCGCCAACAAGCTGCGCCTGCTGACCTTCAGCGAACCGCTCCGCCGCCGGATGCTCGACGCGGGCCTGACCGAACGCCACGCACGCGCTCTGCTCAAGCTCCCGGATGAGATCACCGTCGCGGCGGCTTTGGAGCATATCGTGCGGGAGCGCCTAAACGTGGGGGAGACCGAGCGGTATGTGGACGCGCTTCTCGAGCCTGTCGAAGAGCAGGAAGAGCCGCGCAGGGCCACCCGTCTCTTTATCGTGAAGGACCTGCGCGTCTTTATGAACACGATCTCCAAAGCGGTCTCCACCATGAAACTGGCGGGCATCGACATCAACACCACCAAGGTCGAGGATGAGGAATACATCTGCTATACCATGCGGATTCCAAAAAAGAGCGCTTACCGGACGCACAGCGCCTAATTTTCTCCGACGCCAACCACCGCTTGGACGGGCCGCGTTAACAGCGCGCGGAAGCCGTCCCGGGGCTTGGTCAAATAAATACACGTTTCCCTGCAAAGAAACCGCCGCAAGGCGGTTTCTTTGCGTCGCGCAGACCGCGCGCTCCGATTGCGGCGATAAGGCGGCGCGACACGCGGAAAGCCGCCGCAAAGCGGTTCCTTTGCGTCGCGGAAGTTTTGGGTTTGCCGCACCCTGAGCGGCGGAGGTTGTCGGTGGCCGGCCGACGACGGGCTTGGATTTTCCGCTCAGTGAGCGGTGGAGCTTGTCGGTAGTCGACCGACGGCGGGCTTAGATGTGCCGCTCATGAAGCGGCAGAGCTGCCGGGTCCCGCCCCGGCAGGCGGCCCTATTTCTTGGCCGCCCAAGAAATAGGGGAAAGAAACCGCAGGGGGCTGCGCCCCCTTGACCCCCGCGCCGCCTCCGGTTGGCCTTCGGCCAAAGTCGGCGGCGCCCTGCCACGGATCAATGGGC
>NZ_JAPJQF010000093.1:0-4882 GCF_030825285.1 Anaerotruncus massiliensis (ex Togo et al. 2026) | reverse complement strand
GCGCGGGGGCGGCGGCGCGCGCCCCCGCGCGGGGCGCCGGGGACGCCGCCGGGTCCCGGCCGAAGTCCTCCGGGAAGGGCACGCCGAAGAGCTCGCACGCCTTCTTCACCTGGCGCGGGAAGCTGTCGCAGTCGGGATAGTCCATGCGGATCACGTCGAAGAGGTCGTAGGTCGCCCCGCAGCCGAAGCAGTGGAGCTTTTTCGTCTTGGGATAGTAGGACATGCTGGGCGTGGAGTCGCTGTGCTGCGGGTTGATGCAGCGGATGAGCTTTTTGCCGCGCCCCACCACCATCCGCTTCTGGGCCATGTATTCGGGCAGGTATCCGCGCAGTTCGTCGAGCAGCCGGTCGTTCTGATTCATCAAGATTCCCCCATTTTCCCTTCCAGTTTACCACAGGCGCCGCGCGCCCGCAAGGCTTGTATATTCGTTAATCTATTAGAAACTATATTAATAAGATATATCATCTATTATATAACGCATTCGTTTATGTATTTTATAATCCATGATCAAACCGATTCTATATGATGTTATCGATGATATCTTTAAATGTAATTTTTTATAGATGCTTGCATCTCTTCACGAATCTGTGCTATAATGTATGCATCAATCGAATCGCAAATCTGTTCGCGCATCGAATCGCGAATCTACGGGAGGCTTCCTCATGGGAAAGATCATCACCTTCGGGACCCTCAAGGGCGGCGTCGGCAAAACGATGCTCTGCTTCAACATCGGCGGCATCCTCTCCCAGCTCGGCTACCGCGTGCTGGTCATCGATTCCGACCTGCAGGGCAACCTCACCAACAATATGGGCATCGACCGCACCCAGCCCGACCTGCTCACCACCTACGACGTCTACAACCTCGAGGAGGCGCAGCCCGAGCCGGACCAGCTCGTCATCAAAAGCCCCATCGACCGCCTGCCGCTGCTCGACATGATCGCCGGGTCGATCTTTCTGCACAAGTCGGAGCTCAAGATCGCGTCGGTCGCCGGGCGGGAGCAGATCCTCTCGAACTATTTGAGCGACCACAAAGCATTTTTCGACCAATACGACTACATCCTCATCGACACCAACCCCAGCATGTCGATCGTCAATCAGAACGCCTTCCTGGCGTCCGACGCCATCCTGCTCGTGAGCGACGTTTCGATGAACGCGATCGAGGGCGCGCAGCTCTTCATCGCGCTATGGGAGGAGGCCCGCAAACGCCTGCGCCGGGAGGACAACATCAAGGGCTTCATCGTCAACGACTTCGACAGCCGCAACAAGCTTTCCGCCGACTACCTCGAATATCTGCGCACCTCGCCCGACACCGAGGACCTGCGCCCCATCCTCTTCGAGACGGTCATCCCGCGCAACGTCCGCATCACCGAGAGCGAGCTGGCCGCCGTGCCGATCTCGATCTACGACCTGCGCTCCAAGGGCTGCGACGCGATCGCGTCCCTTGTCGACGAAATGCTCGCGCGCGGCGTGTTATAATCGTCCTTGCACGCGAGGTTCTATTCGCGCATATATAAGCGAATAGAACTTCTAATAGAAAATCGATGCGACGGGGAATCCCGGGAAAACGCGCCCGGAGGGAATAATCCCCGGCAGGGAGGTCATACTCATGGCAAACAAGTTTACCAAGAGCGTTTTGGAACGTCAGGCGAAGGAGATGCGGCAGCACCCGGCCCGCGCGGCAAAGCCCGCCGGGGAAGGGGAGACCCCCGCCCAGGAAGCGACGGCGGCGGCGACCGCCGCGCAGGAGATCCCGCAGGCGGCGACCGCCGCAATCCCTGCGGAGCAGCCGGAGGCGGCAGCGGCTCCCGCGCCCAAAGCGGCGGAACCGCCCGCCGAGCAGCCCGCGCCCCGCGCGCGCGCCGCCAGGCAGCCCAGGCCCGCCGCGCCGCCCGTCGACCTGACCGAATTCATCGTGCGGGACGAGGGGCGCATGGCGAAGAACAAAACCTTCTACCTCGACACCGCCGTCATCGACGCGCTGCACCGCGCGGCGGTCGCCCAGAAGGTGACCGACAGCAAGCTGGTCAACGACATTCTGCGGAAGATTCTGGGGCTCTAGCCTGTAAAGCCGAACGGCTGTCCAGCGTTTCCGGTGCCCCGCACGGTCCCCGCTCACCGAAACTGGGTACCGTCGCTTCTTTCATCCCGCGTTTATCCGCGTTTTTCTTTTTATTGCTCGTGATTTCTCCCGTTTTCCATGCGGTCCGTTTTTTCCGCCGAACGGGGGCCTGTCCATAAAATTACATTCGGTAATTTTGCGGGAAATGATACTATCCGAAAGTGGGTACCATCTGCTTTTCCATTTGAAACGGCGCGCCGATCACTCCGGATTCCTTCCGTTTTCTCCGGTTTTTATGGCGTTCCGTTTTCGGGAAATGAGCGCCCGGAGGATGTAAAGGAATTCCCTTGCGTATAATCTCCGGGCCCCGCGGGGGAAGGTACGCAGTTTTGGGGGACTCCCCGAAAACGGGTACCGTTTTTCGGACTTTGACATGTGTGGGCCGCCCACAAGGGTGCCCGGCTCACCGAAACTGAGTACCTTCCGGGATATAAACCCGTGTTTATCCCGCGTTTTCTCCCCGATCCTCCGGATTCCTCCCGATTTCACCGCCGCCCGCAAACGGTACGCAGTTTTCCCCAAAACCCCGCAATCCGCGCAAAATCCCGGGTTTGCGGCAATCCGCGGGTCCGGATGGACCGTCCCTGTTGGGGAAGGGGAGGGGAGGCTCACCGAAACTGGGTACCATCCCTCCCGGATTTCGAATGATCTCCTGGATGCTCCGGATTTCGCGTCCGGACGGACGATTTCGTCCATATTCCTGATCTTGCAGCTGGCGCCCCATCCGCATCTCTATTATATCACGCGCGCGCGCAGGGCGGACTCACCGGAACTGCCCACGCCGCCATCCGGATCGGGGCACCTCGCTAGCCGAAACTGTCCACGGTACTACCCGAAACCGGCGACCCCGCTTTGGAGGGCACGTCCCCGCGAACGCCCGTCCGGAGAGGAAAAATCCGGGGTCCTTTTCGCCCGGAATCTGGCTGTAGGTACTGTAGGTACTGTAAGTACTGTATTGGAAAACGGGAGGGGCTGCCGCCTGAAAGGCGGCCCCTCCCGTTTCTCTGCCGGGGAAAGAGAAGGGACCGGTGCAAAATGTTTCGGAAGCGAACGGGAAGCCCTTTTCGGGGGAAGAAAAACATGCTATAATATCCTCTGATTAGAACAGCGTTTTCTGCGGCCCGCCGGCGGCGGGCGCATTTTTTGACCGGACCGGGAACGTCCGGTAAAGGGGGATATCATGGACCAGGTTTTATTGTGGGCCGCCGCGCTCTTTGCGGCGGGCGCGTGCGCCGCGGCAATCGTCGCCGCGGTCATGGCGGCGAAATCCCGCCGGAGGGAAGAGGGGCTCGGCCCCATGCGGGAGGAGCTCGACCGGCTGCGCGGCGTGCTCATCGAGGAGTCGCGCCAGTCGCGGCAGGAGAGCGCGCAGAACATCACCCGTTCGGTGAACGCGCTCGGGCAGGCGCTGGCGAGCAACCAGCAGCAGATGTCCCGCGAACTGGGGATGCGGCAGGACAGCCTGCAAAAGACGGTCGCGGAGCTCATGCGCAGCGTGGACGCGCGGTTCCAGAGCTTCACCACCCAGAGCGGCGAACAGCTCTCGGGCATCCGCACGACGGTGGAGAACAGGCTCTCCTCCCTCCAGGAGGACAACGCCAAAAAGCTCGAGGAGATGCGCAAGACGGTCGATGAAAAACTCGAGCAGACGCTCGAAAGCCGCATCGGCCAGTCCTTCAAGCTGGTGAGTGAGCGGCTCGAGCAGGTCTATAAGGGCCTTGGTGAGATGCAGACCCTTGCCTCGGGCGTGGGCGATCTCAAGAAGGTGCTCTCCAACGTCAAGACGCGCGGCGTGCTCGGGGAGGTCCAGCTCGGCGCGATCCTTGAGCAGATCCTTTCGCCCGACCAGTACAAGACCAATTTCTCCACCCGCCGCGACAGCCGCAATTCCGTCGAATACGCGGTCGTGCTGCCGGGGGACGGGGAGGAGCCCGTCTACCTGCCGATCGACGCCAAGTTCCCGGCGGACGCCTATGTCCGTCTGACCGACGCCTACGAGCAGGGCGACCCCGCCGAGATCACCGCCGCGTCGGCGGCGCTTGCCGCGCGGGTCAAATCCTTCGCGCGGGACATCCGCGACAAATACCTCGACCCGCCCCGCACCACCGATTTCGCCGTCATGTTCCTGCCCTTCGAAGGGCTTTACGCGCAGGTGCTCCAGCTCGGCCTGCTCGAGCCGCTCCAGCGCGACTATAAGGTGAGCGTCGCCGGCCCGACCACAATGGCCGCCCTGCTTAACAGCCTTCAGATGGGCTTCCGGACCCTCGCGATCCAAAAGCGGTCGGGGGAGGTCTGGCAGGTGCTCGGCGCGGTCAAGACCGAGTTCGAACGGTTCGGCGACGTGCTCGGCGCCGCCCAGCAGCGGCTCGAACAGGCCAACAGCGAACTGGACAAGCTCGTCGGCGTGCGCACCCGCGCCATCCAGCGCCGTCTCGCGCAGGTCAGCGCGCTGCCCGATTCCGCCGCAGCCGCCCTGCTGGAGGAGGGGGAAGCCCCCTCCGGGGAGCCGTTATAGATTTGCCGCTCATTGAGCGGCGGAGCTTTTTATCGCCCTCCTCCGGAGGGCTAAGGGGAGCCGCCTTCGGCGGCGGAGATTTGCCGGGTCCCGCCCCGGCGGGCGGCCCTATTTCTTGGCCGCCCAAGAAATAGGGGAAAGAAACCGCAGGGGGCTGCGCCCCCTTGACCCCCGCGCCGCCTCCGGTTGGCCTTCGGCCAAAGTCGGCGGCGCCCTGCCACGGATGAACGGACGGGTGTACAGCATCCC
>NZ_JAPJQF010000020.1:0-42966 GCF_030825285.1 Anaerotruncus massiliensis (ex Togo et al. 2026) | reverse complement strand
TGAAGGCTCAATTCAGGTTGCGGGTGCGCCCAACGACCGAAGCCGGATGGCTCGCCGGGGACATACGGCGGAAAACAACGCCCGTTCCGGGCGTTCGCGCGCTCTGCGCGCGTGCGCGGCAAAGCCGCGCAGTTTTCCGCTTCCCCATGGGAGATGCGCGCCACGCAAATGCGGCCGTGTCTCCCCGGAAGCACTCCCGGTACGGTTCCGGAGACTCCCGGGCAGAGGCATTGCGCCTGCGGCGCGGAGGCGGGCGGGATGCTGTACGCCCGTCCGCTGATCCATGACAGGGCGCCGCCGACTTTGGCCGCAGGCCGACCGGAGGCGGCGCGGGGGTCAAGGGGGCATAGCCCCCTGCGGCTTCTTTCCCCCATTTCTTGGGCGGCCAAGAAATAGGGCCGCCCGCCGGGGCGGGACCCGGCAACTCCGCCGCTCGTTGAGCGGACAATCTAAGCCCGCCGCCCGGGGCCAACCCCGGGGAAGATAAAAAGAGGGACCGCACGGTGTGCGGTCCCTCTTTTAAACAAATCAAACGAGCTCGATGATAGCCATCTCTGCGGCGTCACCGCGGCGAGGTCCGATCTTGACGATCCTGGTATAGCCGCCCTTGGTCTCTTTGTACTTCGGGGCGATCTCGTCGAAGAGCTTCTTCGCAACGTCCTCCTTTGTGACAAAGGAGAGCACCTGACGCTTGGAGTGGAGATCGTTGGTTTTCGCCGTTGTAATCATCTTCTCGGTCATCGCGCGGACTTCCTTGGCGCGGGTGACGGTGGTTTCGATCTTGCCGTTTTCCAGCAGGAAGGTAACCATCGCCCTGAGCATCGCCATTCTGTGGCTGGAAGACCGGCCGAGTTTCCTGGTTCCTGGCATTCTGTTTCACTCCTTACCCAATGCTTTGAGATTCCCGCCCGTTAACAGCCCGGACGGGGTTGGGCCGCGGGGCGCGGCCGGTAAATTCAGTTGTCGTCGTCCTTAGAAAGGTCGAATCCCAGTGACTGTAACTTCCAGATGACCTCTTCCAGCGATTTTTTGCCGAGGTTCCGGACCTTCATCATCTCGTCGGGGGACTTGTTGATGAGGTCTGCCACGGTGTTGACGCCGGCCCTCTTCAGACAGTTGAACGCGCGAACAGATAAGTCAAGCTCTTCAATGGTCATCTCAAGGAGTTTATCCTTGCCGGTATCCTCTTTCTTGTCCATGATCTCGGTCGCACTCACCTCGTCGGAAAGATCGACGAAATGATTGAGTTGCCTATTGAGGATCTTGGCCGCCAGACTGACCGCCTCCTTCGCGGAGATGGTGCCGTCCGTCCAGACTTCCAGCGTTAATTTATCGTAGTCGGTTATCTGTTCCACGCGGGTGTTTTCCACCGTGTAGTTGACCTTGAGCACGGGGGTATAGATGCTGTCCACGGCGATGGTGCCCACCGGGGCTTTTTCCAGCTCGGTGTGCTTGTTGCGCTCGGCCGAGACGTATCCCTGGCCCTTCTTGAGCGTGATCTCCATGGAGAGCTTCGCGCCGGCGT
Organism: Anaerotruncus massiliensis (ex Togo et al. 2026); assembly: GCF_030825285.1. NCBI lineage: Bacteria > Bacillati > Bacillota > Clostridia > Eubacteriales > Oscillospiraceae > Anaerotruncus > Anaerotruncus massiliensis (ex Togo et al. 2026). The sequence continues at coordinate 41,441 of NZ_JAPJQF010000020.1, read as the reverse complement.
CGAGCGTCGCGATATGCATGCTCGGGTCGAGGATCTCGACCTCGCTGTCGCACTCGATGCTGCCCGCAGTCACTTCACATTCACCCTGCGCATCGATCCTCACCGTCTTGGGCTCGTCGCAATAGAGCTTTGCGGTGAGGCCCTTGATATTGAGGATGATCTCGGTTACATCTTCTTTTACGCCCGGGATTGTCGAGAATTCGTGTTGTATTCCGTCGATCTTCACAGAGATGACCGCAACACCAGGAAGAGAGGAAAGCAGCACGCGGCGCAGCGAGTTGCCGAGCGTTGTACCAAATCCCCTGTCCAACGGTTCCGCAACAAATTTGCCGTAACTGCCGTCAGATTTGAGCTCGACCGTTTCTATCTTGGGCTCTATGATCTTGACCATTATGGACCCTCCTTCTGCGGCGGGAGCATTCCCGCCTGGTCATTCTCGTTTCCCTGCAACCATGCTTGACGCGTGATTCACGCAGCCGGATTATTTGCTGTACAACTCGACGATGAGATGCTCTTCAACATCCAGGTCGATGTCTTCACGGTTCGGGAGCTCGATGACGCGTCCGGTCATATTGGTCTTGTCGCAGTCGAGCCACTTGGGAACGGGACGGGAGCCAAACGCTTCCACCACGCCCTTGAGCTTGTCGCTCTTGGACTTGACGGCAACGGTGTCGCCGGCCTTGAGCAGGATGGAGGGGATGTTGGCCTTCTTGCCGTTCACGGTGAAGTGGCCGTGGCGGACGAGCTGGCGGGCCTCCTTGCGGGAGGAAGCGAAACCGAGGCGGTAGACCACGTTGTCGAGCCTGCTCTCGCAGATGCGCAGCAGATTCTCGCCCGTGACGCCGGGTTTCGCGGCGGCCATCTCAAAGTACTTGGCGAACTGGCTTTCCAGGATGCCGTAGTAACGCCTGGCCTGCTGTTTGGCGCGCAGCTGGACTCCATATTCGGAAGCCTTTCTGGTGCGCGCTTTGCCGTGCTGCCCGGGGACGGTGGCCCTGCGGGTGACGGCGCACTTATCGGTGTAGCAACGCTCGCCCTTGAGGAACAGCTTCTTGTTCTCGCGGCGGCAGAGCCTGCATACAGCGCCGGTATATCTTGCCATAAATTGCACCTCCTGATTGGTTGGCGGCTATGAGCCGCTGCTTATACGCGCCTTCTCTTGGGCGGGCGGCATCCGTTGTGCGGAATCGGGGTGACGTCCTTGATCATGTTGACCTCGAGTCCCGCCGCCTGCAACGCGCGGATGGCAGCCTCACGGCCCGAGCCCGGGCCCTTTACAAACACTTCGACCGTCTTGAGTCCGTGCTCCATCGCAGCTTTCGCGGCGACTTCCGCAGCGGTCTGCGCGGCAAACGGGGTGCTCTTGCGGGAACCGCGGAAGCCGAGCCCGCCGGCCGAGGCCCACGAAAGGGCGTTGCCCTGGGTGTCGGTGATCGTCACGATCGTGTTGTTAAAGGTGGACTGGATATGTGCGGCGCCACGCTCGATGTTCTTGCGTTCCCGACGCCTGCGAGTGGCGGTCTTTTTAGCGGCAACCTTTGCCATCGTCTATATCCCTCCCTGATTATTTCTTCTTGTTGGCGATTGTCTTCTTGGGTCCCTTGCGGGTGCGCGCGTTGGTCTTGGTGCGCTGTCCGCGGACGGGAAGCCCTTTGCGGTGACGCACGCCGCGGTAGCAGCCGATCTCAACCAGGCGCTTGATATTCAGCGCCGTCTCACGGCGAAGGTCGCCCTCCACCTGCACGTTGTGGTCGATATACTCACGCAGTTTGGAAACGTCGTCCTCCGTAAGGTCCTTGACACGGATGTCCGGGTTCACTCCGGTGGACTCGAGGATCTGCTGTGCGGTTTTGCGGCCGATCCCGAAGATATAGGTCAGCCCGATCTCGACCCGCTTGTCTCTCGGCAGGTCAACGCCAGCTATACGAGCCATACTGTTCTTGCACCTCCATTATTCTGGTCTGCACTTTAGCCCTGACGCTGTTTGTGCTTGGGGTTTTGGCATATTACCATGATGCGGCCCTTGCGCTTGATGATCTTGCATTTTTCGCAAATCGGTTTCACGGAAGGTCTGACTTTCATGCGAAACTACCTCCTTCAATCGGTAAAAACGGTATCTGCTATTTGGAACGCCACGTGATGCGCCCCTTGGTCAGGTCGTACGGAGACATCTCCAGCGTGACCTTGTCTCCCGGCAGGATGCGGATGAAGTTCATCCGCAGTTTGCCGGAAATGTGCGCCAAAAGCTGATGCCCGTTGGGCAGCTCCACGCGGAACTGTGCGTTGGGCAGGCTCTCCACTACGACGCCCTCAATTTCGATGACATCTTCCTTAGACAAGCTGATTTCCTCCCTCGTCTGATTCCCGCCGGAGGGCGGCAAGCGCCCTGCGCAGCTTTCGATTGGTGTCGATGCCCGAAAGGTCGAGCACCGTGTTGGTTTTCCGGATGTGTTTGACGCTCTTACGCTTTGGGGCTTCCAGCGGCCTGCGTCCGCCGTCGCAGAGCAGGACCCGCCCCTCTTCCTCCGCGAGGGCCACAAAGTAGCCTCCCGCGTCGTGCCCCGCCTTCGAGCACACCACGCGACCCCTTTCGACCGGCATCCCGCACCTCCCGCTCAAGGCAGAGTCAGGATGACCGGGCCGCTCTCGGTGATCGCGACGGTATGCTCGAAATGCGCGGCGAGCTTATGGTCGTTGGTCACGACCGTCCAGTCGTTGTCCAGCACGTGCAGCGCGGGTGAGCCCTCGGTGATCATCGGCTCGATGGCGATGACCATGCCGGGGACCAGCCGCACGCCGTGGCCGGGGCGCCCGTAGTTGGGCACCTCCGGTTCCTCATGCATCTCGGTCCCGATCCCGTGCCCGACATACTCGCGCACGACGCCGTAACCGAGCGCCTCCACGTACGACTGCACCGCGTACCCGATGTCCCCCAGCCGCGCGCCCGGTTTTGCAACCGCGATCGCCGCCAGCAGGCTCTCTCTTGTCGCGTCCATCAGCTTCTGGGCCGCATCGCTCACCCTGCCCGCGGCGAAGGTCGCCGCGTTGTCCCCGTGGTAGCCGTCAACGATGGCTCCCACGTCGATGCTCACAATGTCGCCCTCCTGGATGACGCGTCCCCCGGGGATGCCGTGGATGATCTCGTCATTCACCGACACGCACGCGCTGCCCGGAAAACCACCATACCCTAAAAACGAGGGGATGGCGCCTTTGGATTGAATGAAACTTCTGACGGCCCGGTCGATCTCGCCCGTCGTAACGCCGGGTCTGACCGCCGCGCCCCCCACCTGCAACGCCTGTGCTGAGATGGAGCCGGCGCGTTTCATCTTCGCAAGCTCCTTCGACGTTTTCAGCACGACCATACTTAAGCCTCCAGCGCGGCAAGCGTCAGTTTCGTGGTGTCCGCAACTTCTTCCTGGCCTTCCACGATGCGGAGCTTGCCCTTCTTCTGGTAGAACTCCTTGAGGGGCTCGGTCTGCTCGTGGTAGGTGGCCAGGCGGCCGCGCACGGTCTCGGGCTGGTCGTCCTTGCGGATGATCAGCTTCCCGCCGTCCTTGTCGCACACGCCCTCCACCTTGGAAGGCTTGTAGTCGACATGGTAGCTGGCGCCGCAGCTCTCGCAGACCCTGCGGCCGGAAAGCCGCCGTTCGATCGCCTCGTCGGCGACCTCGATGTCGATGACCCTGTCGATCTCGACGCCCATCTCGTCAAGCGCGGCGGCCTGCGGGACGGTGCGCGGGAATCCGTCGAGGATGAACCCGTTTTTGCAGTCGTCCTGCTGGAGCCGCTCCTTGATGATGCCGATCACGACCTCGTCGGGCACCAGCGCGCCGCTCTCCATATAGGATTTCGCGCGCAGACCCATCTCGGTCCCGTTCTTGAGCGCCTCACGGATGATGTTGCCCGTGCTGATGGCCGGGATTCCCAGCTTTTCACAGATGACTTCCGCCTGGGTGCCTTTGCCGGCGCCGGGAGCGCCGAGGAGTATCAGTTTCATAACGACATCTCCTTTACTCTAAGAAGCCCTTGTAGTGGCGCATCATCATCTGGCTTTCCAGCTGCCGGAAGGTGTCGAGCGCCACGCCCACGACGATGATGATCGAAGTTCCGCCGAGCGCGATGTTCATCTTGGTGATACCGCCGATGCCGATCGGCAGGACGGCCACGAGCGCCAGGAAGATACCGCCGACCAGCGTGATCTTGGAGATGATCCGCGCGATGAAGTCGGAGGTCGGACGGCCCGGACGGATGCCGGGGATGGTGCCCGAGTTGTTCCTGAGGTTGTTGGACATCTCGATCGGGTTATACTGAATCGCCACGTAGAAGTAGTTGAACGCGAGGATCAGGATAAAGTAGAGCACCGCGTAGAGCGGGGTGTTGTAGTTGAACGCGCCGAGGAAGTTCGCCCAGAAGCCGGTGCCGTTGGGGGCCACGAACGCCTTGATGGTGCCCGGGATCGCCAGCAGCGAGGAGGCGAAGATGATCGGCAGAACGCCCGACATGTTCACTTTGATGGGGATGAAGGTCGACTGTCCGCCGTACATCTTGCGGCCGACGACCTTTTTGGCGTACTGCACCGGGATGCGCCGCTCGGCGTTGGTCATGATGATGATCACCACGATCAGCGCGAGGAAGAGCACCACGATGAGCGGAACGGTGAAGTAGTACATCGGCTGCTCGGAGCCCATCTGCAGGTAGATCCAGAGCTTCTGGATCGCCGCCGGGCCGCGGGAGACGATGCCGGCGAACAGGATCATCGAGATGCCGTTGCCGATGCCGTGCTCGTCGATGCGCTCGCCCAGGTAGACGATCAGCATCGCGCCGCCCATGAAGGCCGCGATGATGACGATCGCGGAGAAGATCCCCGCGAAGCCGCTGCGGTACATCACGGCGCCGCTCTGGTTGCGCAGCAGGGTGTAGTAGGCCCATGCCTGCAGAAGCGCAAGCGCGACGGTGACGTAACGGGTGATCTTGTTGATCTTTCTGCGCCCGTCCTCGCCCTCCTTCGCCATGCGCTCGAGGGCCGGGATGGCCACGGTGAGCAGCTGGATGACGATCGAAGAGGTGATATACGGGGTGATGGACAGCGCGAAGATGGTCGCCCTGGCGAACGCGCCGCCCGAGAGGATGTCGAGATAGCCGAGCAGGTTGCCCGCGTTGGCGGGGTTCTGGAGCATCTGCTGGAGAACCTGCGCGTCAAGGAAGGGCACCGGGACGGCCGTGCCGAGCCGGAAGAGCACCAGGATCATCAAGGTGTAGAGGATCTTTTTCCTCAGGTCCGCAATGTGCCACGCGTTTTTTAACGTCTGGAACATTTTACTTCACCTCAGCCTTCCCGCCTGCTTTCTCAATCTTTTCCTTGGCAGACGCTGAAAAAGCCGCGCAGTTGACGGTGAGCTTCTTGGTGATCTCGCCGTTGCCGAGGACTTTGACGCCGTCAAGGGTCTTTTTGAGGATACCAGCGTCGAGGAGCGCCTGGGCGTCCACGACCGCGCCATCCTCGAATTTCTCGAGATCGGAAACGTTGACCGTGGCGTAATGGGTGGCGAAGATGTTCACGAAGCCGCGCTTCGGAACACGCCGCGCCAGCGGCATCTGGCCGCCCTCAAATCCGGGCTGTTTGGCGCCGGAACGGGCCTTCTGGCCTTTGTGGCCCTTGCCCGCCGTCTTTCCGTTGCCGGAACCGTGGCCGCGGCCCTTGCGGAACACGTCCTTGTTCGAACCCGGCACGGGGGAAAGTTCATGCAATTTCATTTGACCTGCACCTCCTTGCTTTATGCGTTGGTGACCTCAATGAGGTGGGAAATTTTCGTGATCTTGCCCTTCGTCGCGTCGTTGTCGGGCTGGGTGGTGGTATCGCCGATCCTGCGCAGTCCCAAGGATTCGGCGGTGGCAATCTGGTCGTCTTTTCTGCCGACGAGGCTCTTAACGAGCTTGATGGTAAGCGCCATAACGCCTTCCTCCTTATCCAATAATATCCTTCACGGATTTGCCGCGGATGGCCGCGACCTGCTCCGCGTCACGCAGGGAGCACAGCCCCTGGATGGTCGCCGAAACGACGTTGCAGGGGTTGTTGGAGCGCAGGCACTTGGTACGGATGTCCTTGATGCCCGCGGTCTCCATCACCGCACGGACGGGGCCGCCCGCGATGACGCCGGTTCCTTCCGGGGCCGGTTTCATCAGCACGCGTCCCGCGCCGTAAACGCCGATCGCCTCGTGGGGGATGGTCGTTCCCTTGAGGGAGATCTTGTGAAGGTGTTTTTTCGCGTCCTCAATACCCTTGCGGATGGCGTCGGGTACCTCGCCCGCTTTACCAAGCCCGAAGCCGACCGTGCCGTTGCCGTCGCCGACAACCACGAGGGCCGCGAACTTGAAGATGCGTCCGCCTTTCACCGTTTTGGAAACGCGGTTAATCGCTACGACGCGCTCCTTGAGCTCGTCATTGTTGTTCGCATTAAACTGAGCCAAAAGTATCCCTCCTTCTTTAGAATTTGAGGCCGCCTTCACGGGCCGCTTCCGCCAGCTCCTTGACGCGCCCGTGGTAGATATAGCCGCCGCGGTCGAACACCACTTCGCTGATGCCCTTGTCGGCCGCTTTCTTCGCGATCGCTTCGCCGACCTTCTTGGCCGCTTCCTTGTTGCCGCCGTTGCCCTCGAAATCCTTGTCCAGCGAGGACGCCGCGCACAGCGTCACGCCGTTTTCATCGTCGATGATCTGGGCATAGATGTGTTTGGCGGAGCGGAAGACATCAAGACGAGGGCAGCCAGGCGTGCCGCTGATCTTCGCCCTGACCCTGCTGTGCCGTTTGAGTCTGGCGACATTCTTGTCAGGCTTCGTTACCATGTTACTTCACTCCTTTACTTCTTGCCCTTGCCCGCTTTGCCTTCCTTGCGGATGATCACTTCGTCGATATACTTGATCCCCTTGCCCTTATACGGCTCGGGCGGGCGCTTCTCGCGGACTTCCGCCGCGAACTGGCCGACCTTCTGCTTGTCGGGGCCGTGGATGATGATCTTGTTGGGCGCGGGGACGTCGATCGTGATGTCGGCGTTGTCCTCCATGAAGACCTGGTGGCTGTAGCCGAGGGTCATGACGAGCTGTTTGCCCTGCTTGGCCGCGCGGTAGCCGACGCCGTTGATCTCGAGTTCCTTCTTGAACTCCTCGGTGACGCCCTGCACCATGTTGGCGACCAGGGTGCGGGTCAGCCCGTGCAGGCTGCGCATCTCCTTCTCGTCGTTGGGGCGGGTCACGAGGATCTCGCTGCCTTCCTGCTTGATGCCCATCTCGGGGCGGAAGGTCTGGGTCAGGGTGCCCTTGGGGCCCTTGACGGTTACCGTGCTGCCGTCGATTTTGACGTCGACGCCCGCGGGCACGGTGATGGGCTTTCTTCCGATTCGACTCATTTCACCGCACCCCCCTTACCAAATGAACGCGAGGACTTCGCCGCCGACATTCTCTTTGCGAGCCTGCCTGTCGGTCATAACGCCCTTGTTGGTGGACAGGATGGCAACGCCGAGTCCCTTCATCACGCGGGGCATATCCTCACAGCTGGTGTAGATGCGCAGGCCGGGTTTGGAAACCCTGCGAAGGCCCTGGATGACCGGGGTCTTGCCCTGCCCGTATTTCAGGACAACGCGGATGGTGCCCTGTTTGCCGTCCTCGACGACGGTGAAGCTCTTTATATATCCTTCATCCAACAAAATCTGAGCAATTGCTTTCTTCATGTTGGAAGCAGGAATATCGACCGTATCATGTTTTGCACTGTTCGCATTTCTGATACGGGTCAGCATGTCAGCGATCGTATCGGTGATATGCATGCCGTCAACCTCCTTTATTCGCTCAGCTTTGTTTTACCAGCTTGCCTTCCTGACGCCGGGGATCTGCCCTTTGTACGCCAGTTCCCTGAAACAAATACGGCAGACTCCGAATTTGCGAAGGTAAGCGTGCGGCCTGCCGCAGATCTTGCACCGGGTGTATTCCCTGGTGGAGAACTTCGCCGGGCGGCTCTGCTTGATCTTCATCGATGTTTTTGCCACAGTTTTCCCTCCTTACTTCGCAAATGGGGCGCCCATGAGCGTCAAGAGCTCGCGGGACTCCTCGTCGGTTTTCGCAGTGGTGACAAAGCAGATGTCCATGCCCCGGACCTTGTCGATCTTGTCGTAGTCGATCTCGGGGAAGATCAGCTGCTCCTTGAGGCCCATGTTGTAGTTGCCGCGCCCGTCGAAGCCGTTGGGGTTGATCCCACGGAAGTCGCGCACGCGGGGCAGGGCCACGGAGAACAGCCTGTCGACGAACTCATACATCCGGTCGCCGCGCAGGGTGACCTTTGCGCCGATGTTCATGCCTTCACGCAGCTTGAAGTTCGCCACGGATTTTTTCGCCTTGCAGATGACCGGGCGCTGGCCCGTGATCTTGGAAAGGTCAGAAACGATTGCGTCGATGATCTTGGGATTGTCCCGCGCCTCGCCGCAGCCGACATTGATGACGACCTTATCAAGCTTGGGGATCTGCATGACAGATTTATAGCTGAATTTCTTCATCAGCGCGGGAGCGATCTCGCCCACGTACTGGTCCTTGAGTCGTGCCATGATTTCTCCTCCTTACTTAAAAAGTTTCGCCACATTTCGGGTTTTTGCAGATACGTTCCTTCTTGCCGTCGTTGAGGACCTTGTGGGCAATCCGGGTGGGCTTGCCGCATTTGGGGCAGACGAGCATGACCTTGGAGGCGTACATGGCGCCCTCCGCCTTCACGATGCCGCCGGGATCGCCCATTTTGCGGGGCTTGACGTGCTTGGTCATCATGTTGACGTGGTCGACGATGACCTTGCCCTCCTTGGGGGAGACCTCAAGAACCTTGCCCTGCTTGCCCTTGTCCTTGCCGGACAGAACGATGACTGTATCGCCCTTTTTGACGTGAAGCTTATTCACTTTTGAGCACCTCCATTACAGCACCTCGGGAGCGAGGCTTAAAATCTTGAGGTACTCCTTTTCGCGGAGTTCCCTCGCAACCGGTCCAAAGATACGGGTACCTCTGGGGTTTTTATCTTCTCTGATGATGACCGCAGCGTTCTCGTCGAAGCGGATATAGGTCCCGTCGTCGCGGCGGATCCCCTTAGCGGAACGAACGATTACCGCCTTGACCACGTCGCCCTTTTTCACCTGACCGCCGGGCGCGGCCTTCTTGACGGAAGCCACGACCACATCGCCAATGTTGGCGTATCTCCTGCGGGAGCCGCCGAGCACGCGGATGCACATGAGTTCCTTCGCGCCGGTGTTGTCGGCTACTTTGAGATAGGTCTGCATCTGTATCACAGAGCGTTCCTCCTTTCAATCGGACTGTCGGAAAAGACCGTCCGGATGTTATTTCGCCTTCTCGATGATTTCGGTGACCCTCCACCGTTTATCCTTGGACAGGGGGCGGGTCTCCATGATCTTGACCTTGTCGCCAACGCCGCACGCGTTCTCTTCGTCGTGCGCCTTGAACTTCACGGTGCGCTTGATGATCTTCTTGTAAAGGGGATGTTTGACGTTGTCCTGGATGGCGACGACGACCGTCTTATCCATCTTATCGCTGACAACCGTGCCGACACGGGTCTTGCGGAGATTTCTTTCGCTCATTTACCTTCGTCCTCCCTTCCGCTTACTGCGCGCTCTTAAGCTCGTTGGCCCGGATCTGGGTCTTCACCCGCGCGATGTCCTTCTTGACGATGTTCAGGCGCATCGGGTTATCGAGCTGGTTGATCGCGTGCTGGAAACGAAGGTTGAAAAGCTCGGCTTTGAGGTCGTTGAGCTTCTCCTGAAGCTCCTTGTCAGACAGTTCCCTGATCTCAGTTGCCTTCATTACTCTTCACTCCCCTTTTCCTCAGTCTCTTTGGCAACGAACTTGCACTTGATGGGCAGCTTGTGCGCGGCAAGACGCATTGCCTCACGGGCCAGGTCCTCGGGCACGCCGCCGATTTCAAACATCACGCGGCCGGGCTTGACGACTGCGACCCAGTACTCGGGGCTTCCTTTACCGGAACCCATGCGGGTCTCGGCCGGTTTTTCGGTGATCGGCTTATCCGGGAAAATCTTGATCCAGACCTGGCCGCCGCGCTTGATGTAGCGGGTCATGGCGATACGGGCGGCCTCGATCTGGTTGGAGGTGACCCACGCCGGCTCAAGCGCCTGCAGGCCGAAATCTCCGTAAGTGACGGTGTTGCCGCGCAGGGCCTTGCCCTTGAGGCGGCCGCGCTGAACACGGCGGTATTTCACACGTTTTGGCAGCAGCATTACTGTTTGCCTCCTTCCCTCTGGGGACGGTCATCCCTGCGGGGCCTCTTGGCATCCCCGAGAACCTCTCCGGCGTAGATCCATACCTTGACGCCGATTCTTCCGTAGGTGGTGTTCGCCTCGGCAAAGCCGTAGTCGATGTCGGCGCGGATGGTCTGCAGGGGGATGGTGCCCTCATGGTAGTGCTCGGTCCTCGCGATCTCGGCGCCGCCCAGACGGCCGGACACCTGGATCTTGATGCCGCGGGCGCCGAACTTCATCGCGCGTCCGATCGACTGCTTCATGGCGCGGCGGAAGGAGACGCGGGCTTCCAGCTGGGCGGCGATCGACTCGGCCACGAGCTGGGCGTTCTTGTCGGGGGACTTGACCTCGACGACGTTGATGAAGACCTGGCGCTTGTCGGCCGCGGCCTTGCTCTTGTTGATCATCTCGTCGCACTGGCGGCGGATCTTCTCGATCTCGGCGCCGCCCCTGCCGATGACGATGCCCGGGCGGGAGCAGTGGATGTGGATGCGCACCTTGGTGGCGTCGCGCTCGATTTCAATGCGGGGGATTCCTGCATCGTAAAGGGTTTTCTTTAAGAACTTGCGGAGCTTATAATCCTCGACAAGGATATCGCCGAAAGCATCGTCCTTAGCAAACCAGCGGGAATCCCAATCCTTAATAACTCCGACACGAAGGCCGTGCGGATTCACTTTTTGGCCCATAGTTTACCTCCTCTTTCAGCGTTATTCTTGTTCTTTGACGGTGATGAAGACGTGGGACGTCCTCTTGAGTACGCGGAACGCCCTGCCCTGCGCGCGGGGGCGGATCCGTTTCATCGTCGGGCCGGGGGTGACGTAGCACTCGGACACGTACAGGTTGTTCCTGTCCATGTTGAAATTGTTCTCGGCATTTGCCACGGCCGACTTCAGCAGCTTCTCCAACGGCTCGCAAGCGGCCTTGGGGGTCTGCCGGAGAATCGCCATCGCCTGGTCGGCGGGCTTGTTGCGGATAAGATCAAGCACGATCTGCACCTTGCGAGGCGCGATGCGGGCATGTCTCAGCGAAGCTCTTGCTTCCATGGTTGAGTTCCTCCTTTCGGCCTCGTTTTAGTTGCTCTTCCTGGCGCCGGCGTGTCCGCGGTAGGTCCTGGTGGGGGCAAACTCGCCGAGCTTGTGCCCAACCATGTCCTCGGTCACATAAACCGGCACGTGCTTGCGGCCGTCGTGGACCGCGAAGGTGTGCCCGACAAAATCGGGGAATATCGTCGAAGCGCGGCTCCAGGTCTTGAGGACCTGCTTTTTCTCGCCGCTCTCGTTCATCTTGCGGACCCTCTCCAGCAGAACGGGCTGAACGTACGGTCCCTTTTTAATGCTTCTACCCATGAATATTTCCTCCTTTCAGCCCGTCTTACTTCGCGTTGCGGCGCTTGACAATAAACTTGTCAGAGCGGTTGTGTTTGGCGCGGGTCTTGTAACCCAGCGCGGGCTTGCCCCAAGGGGTGACCGGGCCCGGACGTCCGACCGGGCTCTTGCCCTCGCCGCCGCCGTGCGGGTGGTCGCAGGGGTTCATGACGGAGCCGCGGACGGTCGGGCGCCAGCCCATGTGGCGGCGGCGGCCGGCCTTGCCGTAGTTGACGTTCTCGAAATCGATGTTGCCGACCTGGCCGATCGTTGCCACGCAGATCTCGGGGATGTTGCGAAGCTCTCCGGAGGGCAGGCGGACGAGCGCCATGCCGTTTTCCTTCGCCATCAGCTGGGCCATGACGCCGGCCGAACGCGCCAGCTGCGCGCCCTTGCCCGGGTAAAGCTCGATGTTGTGGATGAAGGTACCGGTCGGGATGTTCATCATCGGCAGCGAGTTGCCCGGCTTGATGTCCGCCTTGGCGCCGGAGACCACCGTGTCGCCGACCTTGAGGCCGTTGGGCGCGATGATGTAGCGCTTCTCGCCGTCCTCGTACTGGACGAGCGCGATGTGGGCGGTGCGGTTGGGGTCATACTCGAGCGTCAGGACCTTGGCCGGGATATCGGCCTTGTCGCGCTTGAAATCGATGATGCGGTATTTCCGGCGGTTGCCGCCGCCGCGGTGGCGGACGGTGATCCTGCCGTTGCTGTTGCGTCCGGAGTGCTTCTTGACAGGCTCAAGCAGGCTCTTTTCCGGAGCGACCTTGCTCAACTCGCTGTAGTCGGTGACAGTCATCTGCCGGCGACTGGGCGTAGTGGGCTTATAGCTCTTAATAGCCATTCGGTTTCACTCTCCTCATTTTAGTTAGCGGGGCAGAGAACCCCATACGCGGCGCAGGGCGCCATTAGAGCATGGTGTCGAAGAACTCGATCGTCTTCGAACCCTCGGTCAGCGTCACGATCGCCTTCTTGAAGGAAGGGGTGTAGCCCTGGTTGCGGCCCATCCGTTTCAGGCGGCCGCGGCAGCTGATCGTGTTGACCGACGACACCTTGGCGCCGGGGAACAGCGCCTCGACGGCCTTGGCGATTTCAATCTTGTTGGCGTCCTTGGCGACCCGGAAGGTGTACTTCCGAAGCTGCACGTTCGCCATCGAAGCCTCGGTGATGACCGGACGGAGGATAATGTCCTGCGGAGCTTTCATTATGCGTACACCTCCTCGAGTTTGGCGACGGCGTCTTTCGCGACGATGAACTTGTCGCAGTTGACGATGTCGTAGACGTTGAGCGTGTTGACCAGCGCGGTCTTGACGCCCGGGATGTTGGAAGCGGATTTGATGAACTGGTCGTTCTTGTCGCCCATGACGATGAGCGCCTTCTTTTCCGCGCCGAGCGCCTTGAGCATGTCGACCACCGGGCGGGTCTTGTAGCCGTCGACGGTGATCTGGTCGACCACGATCAGGTCGTTCGTGAGGACCTTGTCGGAGAAGACCGATTTGATCGCCAGGCGGCGGGTCTTCTTGTTGAGGGAGTAGCTGTAGTCGCGCGGCTTGGGGCCGAGCGCGATGCCGCCCTTGCGCCACTGGGGAGCGCGGATGGAGCCCTGGCGCGCGTGGCCGGTGCCCTTCTGCCTCCAGGGCTTCCTGCCGCCGCCGGTAACCTCGGTGCGGGTCAGGGTCGACTGGGTGCCCTGGCGCTGGTTGGCCAGATAATTCACGACGCACGCGTGCACGACCGCCTGATTGGGGGTGATGCCGAAGACGGCGTCGGAAAGCTCGATCTCAGAAACGGCTTTGCCGGCCATATCATAAACTTGAACCTTTGGCATTGTGTGTGTCCTCCTTCCCTTACGCCTTGACGCTATCGGTGATGCAGACCACGCCGCCCTTGGCGCCGGGGATCGCACCTCTGATCGCGATGAGATTGTTTTCCGCGTCCACCTTGACGACCGCAAGGTTCTGGACGGTGACGTGTTCGTCACCCATGTGGCCCGGGAGGCCCTTGCCCTTAAAGACGCGGGACGGGGACGAGCAGGCGCCGTTGGAGCCGGCGTGGCGTCCGACGGGGCCGGAGCCGTGGGTCGCTTTGAGGGTGTGGTTGCCGAACCGCTTGACGGTGCCGGCGTAGCCCTTGCCCTTCGAGGTGCCCGCGACATCCACCGCGTCTCCCGCGGCGAAGGCGTCGGCCTTGATGATGTCGCCGACGTTTAAGGACGAGCAGTCCTCCAGACGGAACTCCTTGAGGGTGCGCTTCTGCGCGACGTCAGCCTTCGCGAAGTGTCCCTTGAGCGGTTTGTTGATCGCCTTGTCCGAGATGTCGCCATAACCGATCTGCACGGCTTCATAGCCGTCGTTTTCGATTGTCTTCTTCTGGACGACAACGCAGGGGCCGGCCTCAACGACGGTCACGGGGATCACTTTTCCGTTCTCGTCAAAAAGCTGGGTCATGCCGATCTTTTTGCCTACGATGCACTTTTGCATACCTTTCTTACCTCCTGAAGGTTATTGGTCGGCTCTCGCCGACTTGACCTGACGGCGGATCCGTCGTCGGGGTTTCGCGCGGCTTAGAGCTTGATTTCAATCTCCACGCCGGCGGGGAGTTCGAGTCCCGTGAGCGCCTCGACCGTCTTGTTCGAGGGACGCAGGATGTCGATGAGCCGTTTGTGGGTCCTCATCTCGAACTGCTCGCGGCTGTCCTTGTACTTGTGGACGGCGCGCAGGATGGTGACGATTTCCTTCTCGGTCGGCAGGGGGATCGGACCGGAAACGCGGGCGCCGGTGCGCTTTGCCGTTTCCACAATCTTCTCCGCCGATGCATCGACGAGCTGGTGATCGTAACCTTTGAGCCTGATTCTGATTTTCTCCTTGACTGCCACTGAAGATCGCCTCCTTAATGTTTTCTGACGACACTTCACATACCGAATCGCTCTGTACACCCCTCCGGGTGTTTCGCGGGCGGGCATACAAAAAATCCGGTAAACCTTCCAGTTTAGCCGGACTTCATACCGCCCGCGGCCAAAAGCCGCCGCGCCGCGCAAAATGCCTCTGGAGGCGCATTGCGCACGCTTTCATCAGTATTAAAGTCGCCCGGTTTGAAATCGGACATACTCCGCGGAAATTCCCCGCCTCAAAGGGCGGCCACCTCCCGCATCATCGCATATCTGTGCAGTCACGCTCGATTATAATACCACAACCCCCGTCACAATGCAAGTATTTTCTGATAAAAATTCGTAAAAAGCTCCAAAAAATTTTCGCTTCCCGGCCGCCGTCAAAAGTCCCTTTTCAGGAAAGTTTTCCCGCCCCCCCGGCGGCTTATGCGGGCGGCCCGGGGCGAAAAAAGAGGGGCGGCTCCGCCGCCCCTCTTTTGAGGGATTCTTTAAAACTCCGGGCCCTTGTTTTCCGGCTGCTGCGGCGCCTCCGGCGCGGCGGGCGGGGCCTTGGGGCTGCTGCCCGCGGGCATCGCGGCGTAATTGATGCCGGCTCCCTGCGCGGCCGAAAGGCTCGCGAGGTAGGCCTTCTTCTGCTGGCTCGACCCGACGAGGTAGAGGATCGGCAGGACGACGCCGCCCACGAGGCTCACCAGCCCGTTCAGCGAGAAGACGCCGCCCGAGAAGAGCATGCCGATCACGCCGAGGATGAGCAGCACGATTCCCCACGCCATGAAGAAGCCGCTCTTCTCCGGGCGGGAGCTGCGGCTCAGCCCCATGATGCCCGCGATGGCGCGCGGGATGGCGGCGATCGCCGCGAAGAGGATCATGACCGCGCTGATCACGGCGAAGACGCCGCCCATCACCGACTGGAACTCCTCGTCCTGCATGAGCTCATAGAACTGCTCCGGGTCGTCGATGCCCGCCTGCGCCGCGAAGGAGGGGTCCTCCATCGCGATTTCCATGATCATGCTCGTAAAACCGCTCGAGCTGCCGCCCAGCTCCTTCTGGACGTCCATCGAGATCATGCCCGCGGACACCAGCCCGAGCACCGCGAAGACGATCATCAAAATCGCCGTCACCTTGAGCAGCGTGTTCTGATAGGTCATTTCCATGTTCTTACCCCCGTTTGCTGTTTATTCCGGCGCGCGCCGGGAAATTCGGATCCGGATCAGTACGCCCGGCCCCAGATGATCGAGGTCGTGGCGGGCCTGCCGCAGATCGGGCAGACGTCGCCGATCCGCTCCTGCTCGAAGGGCATGCAGCGGGAGGTGAGCCCCGCCTCCTCCTTGACGCGCAGCTCGCACCCCTCGTCGCCGCACCACATCGTCTTGAAGAAGCCGCTCTTTTCCGCCGCCAGCGCCTTGAGCTCGTCGAAGGTCCGCGCGGTCCAGGTGCGCGCCTCGCGGTTGGCAAGGGCCTTCTGATAGAGGCCGTCGTGCACCGCGCGCAGCAGCTCGGGCACCTTCGCCTCCAGTTCGTCGAGGGAGACGACCGTTTTCTCGCGGTTGTCGCGCCGCACGAGCACGCACTGGTTCTGCTCGATGTCGCGCGGGCCGATCTCCAGCCGGAGCGGCACGCCCTTCATCTCGTACTCCGCGAACTTCCAGCCCGCCGAGTTGTCGCTATCGTCCATCTTCGCGCGGCAGAAGGATTTCAGCTTTTCGGTGATCTCCCCCGCCTTTTCGAGCACGCCCTCCTTGTGCTGGGCGACCGGCACGACGATCACCTGCACCGGCGCGATGGCGGGCGGCAGCACCAGCCCGTCGTTGTCGCCGTGGGTCATGATGATCGCGCCGATGATGCGGGTCGACATCCCCCACGAGGTCTGGTGCGGGTACTGGGGCTTGTTGTCGCGGCCCTGGAAGGTGATGTCGAACGCGCGGGCGAACCCGTCGCCGAAATAGTGGGAGGTGCCCGACTGGAGCGCCTTGCCGTCGTGCATCATCGCCTCGATCGTATAGGTGGCCTCCGCGCCCGCGAACTGCTCCTTTTTGGTCTTTCGGCCCTTGGTGACGGGGATCGCGAGGCTCTCCTCGCAGAAGTCGGCGTAGACGTTCAGCATCCGCTCGGTCTCCGCCATCGCCTCCTCGGCCGTCTCGTGCATCGTGTGGCCCTCCTGCCACCAGAACTCGCAGGTACGCAGGAAGGGGCGGGTGGTCTTCTCCCACCGCACGACCGAGCACCACTGGTTGTAGAGCTTGGGCAGGTCGCGGTAGGAGTGGATGATGTTCGCGTAGTGCTCGCAGAAGAGGGTCTCGGAGGTCGGGCGCACGCAGAGGCGCTCGGTGAGCTTCTCCTCGCCGCCGTGGGTCACCCACGCCACCTCGGGCGCGAAGCCCTCGACATGGTCCTTCTCCTTCTGGAGCAGGCCCTCGGGGATGAACATCGGCATCATGACGTTTTCATGCCCCGTCGCCTTGAAGCGGCCGTCGAGGTCGTGCTGGATGTTCTCCCAGATCGCGCAGCCGTAGGGGCGCACGACCGTGCAGCCGCGCACCGACGAATAGTCCGCCAGGTCGGCCTTTTTAACGATGTCGGTGTACCATTTCGCGAAGTCCTCCTCCATCGAGGTGATCGCTTCCACCATCTTTTTCTTGTCCGCCATAAAGCATGTTCTCCTTCGGCGTCCCGCGGGGCGCCCCAAAATATGATCGGCGACCCGGGGCCGCCGCGGCATTACCCTTGTATCATAACGAATTTTCGCGCGAATTGCAAGGCCCGGCCTTCCCCGCCCGCCGGTTTCCCGCCCCGGCTTCCCCGGGAACCGCAAAACAGGCCGCCGTCCGCAGGACGGCGGCCTTCCGCGCTCCGGTCACTTGCGCTTGCCGAGCAGGCGCAGCAGATAGAGGAAGAGGTTGATGAAGTCGAGATAGAGGTTGAGCGCCGAATAGATCGAAACCTTTTCCAGCATCTCCGCGTCGCCCTCGAAGGCGTGGTAGTAGTCCTTGACCTTCTTGGAGTCGTAGGTGGTGACGCCGAGGAAGATCGCGACGCCGATAAAGCAGATCGCCGTCTCGAAGCCCTCGAGCCCGAGGAAGAGGTTGACGGCCCCCATAAGCAGCAGCGCGAGCAGGCCGAAAAGGATGAGCGGCGCGAAGCCGGAGACGTCGCGCTTGGTGATGAGGCCCGCCGCGGCCATCACGCCAAAGAAGACGGACACGACGCCGAAGACGAAGATCGCGCTGCCCGCGTCGTAGAGGAGCAGGAGCGGCGAGAGCGCGATGCCGGTGAGCACCGAATAGCAGAGAAAGATCACCCGCGCGGTGGTCACCGAATACTTCCGGATGCGGGAGGTGAGGTAGAAGACGAGCGCGAGCTTGCCGATCAGCAGCGCGAAGGGCAGCCAGGGGGTGATAAAGAAGAGGAGCACCATCCGGGTCGCGTAGAGCAAAAAGGAGGTGACGAAGGTGAGCAGGAGCCCCAAAAACATCCAGCCGTAGGTTTTGGCCACATGCCGGTAGAGGGGGGTCTGCACCTGCTGGCGGACCGCGTCGAGGTCGGCGCCGTCCTGGAAGCCGCCGTAGCCGTTCTCGTTCATCCGGGTTCATCCTTTCCTAATGAAGTGAAAAAATAAAATCCCCGCCGTCCCGGCGGGGATTCCGAAACGCGTCAGTTGGCGTGGTCTTCGATATATTTGACGATGTCGCCGACGGTCTTGATGTTCTCGATCTCCTCGTCGGGGATCTCGCAGTCGAACTCCTCCTCGAGGGACATGACCAGGTCGACGATGTCCAGCGAGTCGGCGCCCAGGTCGCTCTGGATGTTGGCCTCCATTGTGACGACGTCTTCCTCGACGTCCAGCTGGTCCACGAGAAGCTCTCTGACTTTTTCAAATACCATGATTGTTTCCTCCTATAATTCGTTCTATCGGTACCTCGTATGATCTGACGGAAGGGGCCGCCGTGGGCGGACCCGCCTTGCTAACGACAACTATCATACCCGTTTTGCCACGGTTTGGCAATAGGTATTTGCACATATTTTGTCGGGTTTTCCAATTTGCATTTGGCCAGGCCACACAAACTTTGGAAAAGCCCCCGCGGCGGCTGTTTCCCGCCCGCGCACAGGCGTCTATTTCATGAGCGCAAAGGTGATCTCGGCGCTCGCGGCGCGCTCGCCGCCGACCGTCGCGGTCCCCTTGCCCATGCCGAAGTTCCCGCGCACCCGCAGCATCTCCACCTCGAGGCGGAGCGTGTCGCCCGGGAGCACCTGCCGGCGGAACTTCGCCTTGTCGATGCCCGCGAAAAAGGCGATCTTGCCCTGGTTCTCCGGCATCGACAGCGCGCACACCGCGCCCGCCTGCGCGAGCATCTCGATGATCAGCACGCCCGGCGTGACGGGATGCCCGGGGAAGTGCCCCTGAAACCAGAAGGAATCGGGGCTGATAAACTTTGTGGCCACCACCCGCTTGCCGACCTCCAGCTCCTCGACCTCGTCGATGAGCAGGAAGGGATCGCGGTGGGGGATGATCTCCATGATCTGTTCCTTATTATAGAGCGCCATTCGATCACCCCTCGTATTTTTTGAAGAGCAGGCTCGCGTTGTGCCCGCCGAAGCCCAGCGAATTGGACAGCGCGTACCGGATGTCCGTCCTGCGCGCGCCCTCGGTCACATAGTCGAGGTCGCAGTCCTCGTCGGGGACCCTGTAGCCGATCGTCGGCGGCATGACGCCGTCCCGCAGGGCGAGCGCCGTGGCGATCGTCTCGACGCCGCCCGCCGCGCCGAGCATGTGCCCGGTCACCGACTTGGTCGAGCTGACCCCCAGCTTGTAGGCGTGTTCGCCGAACGCCGCCTTGATCGCGAGCGTCTCGCACTTCTCGTTGAGCTGGGTGGAGGTGCCGTGGGCGTTGATATAGCCGACCTGCTCGGGGGAAACGCCGCCGTCCGCCATCGCGTTCATCATCGCGTGCGCCGCGCCCTCGCCGTCGGGGGAGGGCCCGGTGATGTGGTGGGCGTCGTCGGTCGCGCCGTAGCCCACGACCTCGGCGATGATGTTCGCGCCGCGGCGGCGGGCGTGCTCGAGCTCCTCAAGCAGCACGAGCCCCGCGCCCTCGCCCATCACGAAGCCGCTGCGCTCCTTGTCGAAGGGGATCGACAGCCGGTCGCAGTCCTCCGACTCGGTCAGGGTGTTCATGTTGGAAAATCCCGCGACCGCGACCTCGGTGATCGGCGCCTCCGCGCCGCCCGCGATCGCCAGGTCGAGATAACCGTACTTGATCTTGCGGAACGCCTCGCCGATCGAATGGGAGCCGGTCGCGCAGGCGGTGACCACCGCGAAGTTGTCCCCCTTGAAGCCGTATTCGATCGCAATCTGGCCCGCGGCCATGTTGGAGATCATCATCGGCACCATGAAGACGCTCACGCGGTCGGGGCCCTTTTCGAGGAACTTCTGGTGCTCGGCCAGCGTGGTCTGGAACCCGCCGATGCCGCTGCCCACGATGACGCCGGCGCGGAAGGGGTCGATGCCGCTCAGGTCCCCCGCGCCCTCGACGACCTGCTTCGCGGCGGCCATCGCAAACTGGGTGTAGCGGTCCATGCGGCGGGCCTCCTTCTTGTTGAGCCCCTGCGCGACGGGGTCCCAGCTGTCGATCTCGGCCGCGCATTTGACCTTGATGCGGGAGGTGTCGAAGGAGGTGATCGGTCTGAAGGCGTGGCGGCCCTGCACCACGTTCCGCCAGAAATCGGCTGTGTTCATGCCGACGGGGGAAACGACCCCCGTCGAGGTGATTACGACTCGTTTCATATGCAAATACTCCTGTTTTTCAAAATGTCACTGGCCCATGCCGCCGTCGACGACGAGCACCTGCCCGGTGATGTAACCGGCCGCGTCGCTTGCCAGAAACGCCACCGCGTTCGCCACGTCCTCCGGCTGGCCCATCCTCTTGAGCGCCACGCCGCCGAGGATCGCCTCCTTCGCCTTGTCGGAGAGCTTGGCGGTCATGTCGGTCTGGATAAAACCGGGGGCCACCGCGTTCACGGTGATGCCGCGCCCGCCGAGCTCCCTGGCCGCCGTCTTGGTCATGCCCACGATCGCCGCCTTGGAGGCGGAATAGTTGAGCTGCCCTGCGTTGCCGTAGAGTCCCGACACCGACGCCATGCTGACGATGCGGCCCGAACGCTGCTTCATCATCACCGGCGTGACGTGCCGGATCATATTGAAAACGCCCTTCTGGTTGACGTTCACGACGCTGTCGTACTGGTCCTCGCTCATGCGGGCGATCAGGCCGTCGCGGGTGATGCCCGCGTTGTTGACGAGCACGTCGACCGAGCCGAACCGCTCCTGCACGGCCTTCACCATCTCCGCGCACGCGTCGAATTTGGACACGTCCGCGACGAAGCACTCCGCCTCGACTCCCCTTGCGCGGCATTCCTCCGCGACCGCCTGCGCCTGCGGCAGCAGGCTTTCGAGGCAGTTGACCGCGATATTGAAGCCGTCCTCCGCCAGTTTCAGCGAGATCGCCCGGCCGATGCCGGTGCCGCCGCCGGTGATTACCGCCGTCTTATTCAATGGTGATACCCCTTTCCGTAAGCAAGTTGCGGAGGAGATGCTCCCCCTGCGCCATCAGGTTTTCCACGATCTCCCTGGCGGGCGCGGCGCCCTTCACGAGCCCCGAAATCTGCCCCGCCATGAAGGTGCCCTCCTCGAGGTTGCCGTCCTGCACCGCCTTGCGCAGGCTGCCGGCCGCCATCCGTTCGAATTCCTCCCGGCTGACCTCCTCATGCTCGAGCTTGGCGAGCTTCCGCGTAAACTTGGTCTTGAGCGACCGGATGGGCGCGCCGCCCTCCCGTCCGGTGACGATCGTGTCGGTGTCCTTGGCCCCGGCGACGAGCTCCTTATACTTGGCGCAGGCCGGGCTCTCGTCGGCGCAGACGAAGATGGTGCCGCACTGCACCCCCTGCGCGCCGAGCGCGATGGCCGCGGCCACGCCGCGCCCGTCCGCGATGCCGCCCGCCGCGACGACCGGCACGCTCACCGCGTCCACGACCTGCGGCACGAGGCACATGGTGGTCAGCTCGCCGATGTGGCCGCCCGATTCGGTGCCCTCCGCGACGACCGCGTCGGCGCCCGCACGCTCCATCCGCCTGGCCATTCCCGCCGAGGCGACCACCGGGATCACCTTGATGCCTGCGGCCTTCCACGCCTCCATGTACTTGCCGGGGTTGCCCGCGCCCGTTGTGACGACCGCGACCTTCTGTTCGGCGCAGATGCGCGCCACATCGTCCGCGAAGGGGCTCATGAGCATGACGTTCACGCCGAAGGGCCTGTCGGTGAGGGACTTCGCTTCCCGGATCATCGCCTCGACCACCTCGCCGGGCGCGGCCGCCGCGCCGATGAGCCCGAGGCCGCCGGCGTTGGACACCGCCGCCGCCAGCTTTGCGTCGGCCACCCACGCCATGCCGCCCTGGAAGACGGGATAGCGGATGCCGAGCAGTTCGGTAATTCTTGTTTTCAGCATTGGTTTTCTCCTCCACGTAAGACTGTGGGGCCGCGCCCCTCCGGCGCCGCCCATGGCGTAGCCGCTTCATCTCTATGATAATCGCGCCTCACGCGCGCGTCCAGCAGGATTTTGCAGATTTTTTACCAGGTGAAGACCGCCCCGCCGTAGGTGAGCCCCGCGCCGAAGCCCGCGATGCCGACCTTGTCGCCGCGGCGGAGCCTGCCGCTCCGGTTCAGCTCGTCGAGCGCGATGGCCGCAGAGGCGGACGAGGTGTTGCCCGTGTGGTCGATCGTCATGAACGCCTTTTCCATCGGCAGGCCGAGATTTTTCATCGCCGTCTGGACGATGCGCACGTTGGCCTGGTGCGGCACGATCCAGTCGAGCTCTCCGGAGGTAATCCCCGCCCGCGCGCAGGCGGTGTTGATCGCCTGCGGCATCATTTTGGTCGCGAACTTGTAGATCTCGCGCCCGCCCATGACCATCTGCCCGGGCAGCTCGGGACGGGTGTAGACCTCATCCGGCTCGGGCGGGTTGGTGGTCCAGGGGGAGGCGGGCGGCGGGTTTTTGCAGAACATCAGCCCGTAGCCGGAGCCGTCCGCGCCGACCATCGCGCCGTACATGGCGTTTTCCTCCGCCCTGATCACGCAGGCGCCCGCGCCGTCGCCGAAGAGCACGCAGGTGCTGCGGTCGGCGTAGTTGGTGAGGCGGGAGAGCATCTCCGTGCTCACGACGAGCACCGTGTCGACGCCGTCGCCGGTGGCGAGGTACCGCCGCGCCATGTCCACCGCGTAGACGAACGCCGCGCAGGCGCAGTTGACGTCGATGCACATCGCGTTTTTCGCGCCGATCTCCTGCTGGATGCAGCAGCTCATCGAGGGGGTCGCGAAATCGGCGGTGACCGTCGTGACCAGCACCAGCCCGATCTCCGCGGGGTCGATGCCCGCGTCGTCGATCGCGGCCCTGGCCGCCCGCGCGCCCATCCGCCAGGTGGTCTCGCCGTTGGCGATGTGGCGGGTGACGATGCCCGTGCGCGGACGGATCCATTCGTCCGAGGTGTCCACGATCTTGGCGTACTCGCCGTTGTCGACCGTCAGGGGTGGCAGATAGCTGCCCGTACCGCAAAATCTGATTCCTGTCATGGCGTCTCCTCATTATCGTTTTTACATTTTGCCTATTGCATCATGAATTTCTTTGTGCTATAATGGGCAAAAATGTAACAGTTGTTATATTTCGATTGTTATCATACCGTCAACCGGGCCAATTTGTCAACTATTAATTTGTGAATATTTTCTTTTTTTGCCCGAACACGGTCAACTTTTATAGGAATGAGGGGTTATTGATGTCGAAGTTAGCTTTTGTATTCAGCGGCCAGGGCTCCCAGTACCCGGGCATGGGCAAGGAGCTGTACGACAGCTTTGAGTCGGTCCGCAACGTCTATGAGTGCGGCAGCGACGTGCTCGGGTTCGACCTGGCGAAGGTCACCTTCGAAGGCGACGCCGAAACCCTCGCGCAGACGAAGATTTCCCAACCCGCTATTTTTGCCGTTTCGATGGCCGCCTATTCGGTCGTCTCCCAGATGTGCGAGCCCTCCGCCGTGGCGGGCCACTCGCTGGGCGAATACGCCGCGCTGACCGCGGCGGGCGCCTTCTCGCTCGAGGACGGCTTCCGGATGATCGCGGCGCGCGGAATCGCGATGCAGCGCGCCGCCGACAAGAACCCCGGCAGCATGTACGCGATCCTCGGCAGCGACGAGCGGACGATCGCCCGCGTCTGCAAGGAGACCCCTGGCTACGTCCTGCCCGTCAACTACAACAACGCCACCCAGACGGTCATCGCGGGTGAAAACGCCGCCGCCGAGGCCGCCGCCAACGCGCTTGCCGAGATGGGCTACAAGGCCAAGAAGTTGGCGGTGTCCAGCGCCTTCCACTCCAAGCTGATGGCCTCCGCCGCGCAAGAGTTCTCCGAGGCGATCGCGGACGTCGCCTTCCACCCGCTGGCGATCCCCTTCTATTCCAACATCACCGGCCGGCAGATCCATCCGGACGCCGACCTGCGCCAGTACCTCATCCAGCACCTCGTCTCCCCCGTGCACTTCCACGAGGAGGTCTCCGACATGGTGGCCGACGGCGTCGACATGTTCATCGAGCTCGGCCCCAACAAGGTGCTCACCTCCCTCATCAAGCGCGGCTTCAAGCAGGTCAGCGCCTGCAACATCGAGAAGCCCAGCGCGGTCGAAAAGCTGCGCGAAACCCTGTAATTCCCGACAATTGATATAAGGAGCCCGGGCCCTATGAAACGGTATGCTTTGATCGGACACCCGCTCGGACATTCGCTCTCCCCCGAGATCCACCGGCGCCTCTTCGCGCTGGAGGGCCTCGACGCGGACTACGCGCTTCTCGATATTCCTCCCGAGGAGCTCGCGTCCCGGGCGGATACCCTGCGGGAGCTCGCCGCCTTCAACGTGACGATCCCCCACAAGCGCGCCGTCATCCCCCTGCTCGACTCCCTCGGCGATGCCGCGCGCCTCTTCGGCGCGGTCAACGCCGTGCATAATGCGGACGGCCGCCTGGTCGGTGACAACACCGACTGTGGCGGCTTTCTGCGCGCCCTGGGCGCGCACGGCGTCGCCATCGCGGGCGACATCTGCGTGCTCGGCGCGGGCGGGGTGGGACGGATGTTCGCCCTCGAGTGCGCGCGGCAGGGCGCGCGGGTGACCGTGGCCGTGCGGGAGAGCGGGCGCGAAAAGGCCTCCGAGCTCCTGCGCGAGGCGCGGGAAAAGCTTGGGGCGGAGCTTTCGGTGCGCGGCATCGACGCCCTCGACGGCCGCTTTTCGCTGCTCATCAACGGCACCCCCGTGGGCATGTACCCGAACACGGACGCCTGCCCGGTGCCGCCCGCCCTCCTCGACGGGGTGGACACCGTCTTCGACTGCGTCTACAACCCCTCCGAGACGCTGCTCCTGCGCCATGCGCGCGAACGCGGCGTCAAGGCGGTCGGCGGCATGGAGATGCTTGTCTGGCAGGCGGCGATCGCCCACGAGATCTGGCACGGCACCCGGTTTTCCGACCGCGCCGTGGGAAGGATCGTCGAGGAGATGGCCGCGTACCTGCTGCTGAAGGAGCAAACGCCATGAACAACATCATCCTCTGCGGCTTCATGGGCTGCGGCAAGACAACCGTGGGCACCCTGCTCGCCCGGCGGCTCGGGATGGAGTACGCCGACCTCGACGCCGAAATCGAGGCGGAGGCGGGCATGGCGATCCCCGCCATCTTCGCCGAATACGGCGAGGCGCGTTTCCGCGACCTCGAGCACGAGGCGGTCAGGGCCCTCGCGGGACGCGCGGACTGCGTCGTCTCGACGGGAGGCGGCGCGCTGGCAGTCCCGCGCAACGTTTCCGCCCTCTCCCCGCGCGACCTCGTCGTCTTCCTCGACGCGCCGTTTGACGTCTGTCTGGCGCGCATCAGCGGCAGCGACCGGCCGATCGTGCGGCGCAGCTCCCCGGGGGAGCTGCGGGCGCTCTTCGACGCCCGCCGGCCCGCCTACCTCGCCGCCGCGAACGCCGTCGCGGACGCGGCGGCCGGGCCCGACGGGGTCGGGGCGGGGGTGGCGCGCATCGGCGGGGCGGGGGGGCGGGCCCTCTTATTAAAAAAAAAACACGCGCCCGGCGCATACGCGCCGGGCGCTTCTTTCGTTGAGGATCGGTTCGCCGGTTCAGGCTTCCATGAGGTCGGCGATGAACTGCTCGAACTCGGAAAGGATTTTTTCAAAGGGCTTCGCGGGTTCGTCGAGGTTGAGGCCGTAGAAGGGCGGCATCAGGATGCCCCGCTCCATGATCTCCTTCTGCAGTTCCTCGATGAAGACGCCGGTGCCCTCGACGAGCGCGTCGCCGTAGTCGAGGTCCTTGGGCGGGCCGCCCCAGTCGTCATTGTGGCTGGTCAGCGTGACGCCGCAGGTCGGGGAGCCGTTGCAGGAGAGCACCGCCACCGTCTGGTAGCCCATCTGTACGTAGCTCTCCATGTAGTCGACGTTGCGCACGGCGATCTGGCGGCAGAAGCGGCGGAAGCCGACGTTGTCGTAGAGGTTCTTGGTGTGCTGCCAGCGCTGGATGCCGAGGTAGAGCGTCTCGGGGCAGTCCATCTGCTGCATGCCGAGGTCGTATTTGTGCAGGATCTTGACCACGTCGAGGCTGAACCCGCCGTACCGCGCGAGGTCGCGCACCTTGTTGTTGGTGTTGAGCAGGCAGCTCGATACGAAGATGATCTTTTTACTCCGGGAATCCTCCCTTTGCAGTGACATACGGACCCTTCTTTCCAGATGTTATGGTTCTCCGCCGTATCCGGCGGTCAGAGCTTGAAATCGATGGTTTCGGTCCGCCCGCCGAACCGGAGCTCGCGGCGCGCGGGCTCCGTCTCGCAGACGATCTTTCCGCGGCGAACCACATAGAGGCATTCGCAGGTGAGGCGGACCGCGTCGAAGGGGGTGTCCGCGTCGAGCACCACGAAATCGGCGGAGTTGCCCTCCTCAATGCCGTAATCCTCCAGGCACATCGTGCGGGCGGAATTGACGGTGATCATGTCCAGCAGCTGGCCGATCTGGTCGTAGCCGCTGAGCTGCGCGGTGTGCATCAGCAGGTTGGCCGCGCCGAGCATCGAGCCCTTGCCCATCGGGTACCAGGGGTCCATCAGGTCGTCGTGCCCGATGCAGACGTTGACCCCCGCCGCGAGCAGCTCGTCCACCCGCGTGCAGCCCCTCCTGCGGGGGTAGCCGTCGGTCCGGTTCTGGAGCACCGAGTTGGGATAGGGGTTGGTGATGATGTTGAGGCTCGCCCGCTGCAAAACCCCCATCAGCTTGAAGGCGTAATCGTTGTTGTAGTTGTGCATGGCGGTCGTGTGGCTGGCGGTCGCGCGGCCTTCCATGCCGCGCACGATCGCCTCGCGCGCCACCACCTCGACGAACCGCGACTGGTCGTCGGTGTTCTCGTCGCAGTGGATGTCCACGAGCGCCCCGTACTTCTCCGCGAGGTCGAAGGCGAACTTGACGTCCGCGACCCCGTCCTCCCGCGAGAACTCGATGTAGGGCAGGCCGCCGACCACGTCGCAGCCCATCCGCATCGCGCGGTCCATCAGGTCGGTCCCGCCCTCGAAGGTGAAGACGCAGTCCTGTGGGAAGGCGACGATCTGCAGGTCCACGAGGTCCTTCATCTCCTCGCGCACCTCGGCGAGCGCCTCCACGGTGAGCAGGCTGCGGTCGGTCGCGTCGGCGTGGGTGCGCATGCGCAGCACACCGTTGGCAACCTCCCATTTGATCGCCTTAATCGCGTTTTCCTTGATAATCTCCTTGGTGAGCGTCCGCTTGCGCTCCCCCCAGATCTGAATGCCCTCCAGCAGGGTCCCGCTCATGTTGTAGCGGGGATTTCCCACGCTCAGCGTGGCGTCGAGATGCTGGTGGGGGTCGCAGAGGGGCGGAATCACGAGCCTTCCGCCCGCATCGATCACCCGCGCGTCCTCGGGCGCGGCCAGCACGGCGGCGGGCGCGACGCGGTAAAATTTCCCCTCGCGGATGTGGATGTCATGCAGCGCGTCCCTGGCGCGCAGACGAGCGTTTTTGACGAACAGTTCTTCCCGCATCTTCTCTCCTCCTTACGCCTTGCGCGGCGAAAGCTTTTCGACCGCAAAGTAGACGACGGCGATCAGCAGGAAGGTCGGGACCGTGGCGCCGATGGTCGGGGCGACGTGGGGCAGGATGTTGAAGATCGCCACGCCGACAAGCCAGATCACGATCGCGCGGACGTTGAAGCCGTTTTTATACCAGTAGCTGGAGGAGGCGTTGTCCACCAACAGCTGTTCCGCGTCGACCTGCTGCTTTTTGAGCAGGAAGTAGTCGACGAGCAGGATGGCGATCAGCGGCACGAAGATCGAGCCGACGATCGTAAGGAACTGGATGAAGTGGCCGATCAGGTTGGGGATGACCGCCACGCCGGTGATCGCGACGCCGCCGCCCACGATGATCTTCCACGGCTCGATCTTGGGGAAGACGTTGACGAAGGAGATCGCGGAGGAATAGAGGTTCATGACGTTGGTGGTGACGCTCGAAAGGATGATGATGAGCAGGGCGGGGACGCCCAGGCCGAGCGACACGAGCATCGAGGAGGGGTTGGGGTCGCCGGTCACGATTGAGGAGATCATGCCGACGAACATGAAGCCCGCCGCGCCCGCGAGGGACCCGATCAGCGTGCCCACGCTGGAGGAGGACTTGTTTTTCGCGTAGCGGGTGTAGTCGCACACCATCGGCCCCCATGCGAACGCGTTGGCCGCGAGCACGTCGATGCCGAGCATGATGGGCATCGGGCTCTCGGGGCGGAAGGCGGTGAGGTTGCTCCAGCCGTAGTTTTTGATCATGAGGTAGGCCGCGTAGATCGACAGCAGCGCCAGCAGCGGCACCGACACCCGCTGAAGCCAGGTGATCGAACGGAAGCCGTAGGCGGTGATGAGCAGCTGCACGATGCCGGTCAGGATGATCCAGAGCGTGATGTTGCTGTAGCCGGTCATGGCGGAGACCACCGCGTCGATCGAGCTGCCACAGACGACGGTGACAGACGCGCCCCAGCCGATCAGCTGAACCGCGTTGGCGATGGCGGGGACGTAGGAGCCCTTGATGCCGAAGGTCATGCGGGCGGCCGCCATGGTCGGGATGCGCACCTTGTAGCCGATGACGCCGAGCGCGAGCAGCGGAAGGATGACGAGCACGTTGCCCCACAGCAGCATGGCGGCCGCGCGCGCGAAGCCGAGCCCGGCCATTGAGCCGCCCATCAGCAGGCGCGGAACCGCCACGTTGGCGCAGAACCAGACGAACGCCATGTCCCAAAGTCCGGTTTTCTGTTCCGATTCGGGGATGATTTGGATGCCTTCCCGTTCCAGTTTCATAGGAACCCTCCTTATTCGTTCTGTGGTGAATCGCCAAATCTGTCTCTTTTTTTGCCGATCCCCCGCATTTGAACCCATCGTATCAGCAGGAATTTTGCCTGTCAAATCACGCTTGTATAATACTCCCAATATATTCCATGATTTTTATGGTTTTTTCGTTCAAATCCCCATTTTATTTGCGCATTTAATTTTCCATACCCCCAATCCGGCCCTGACGGATATGAAAAAACCACAATTCGGAATCGGAAATTGCACTTTTTATTCGGCCGCTTTTCCGCCCGGCGGCCGAAATCCGGCGTTTTAGACCGGAGACCGATTCGTAGAATCACAACGAAACATCTTTATTTGCGCATTTAACTTCATTTGTTCCATTTCTTACCCGCCGGATGGTCATTGTGAACAAAGCGCCCCCCTGCCCTTTACTGGAAAGCTCCGATTTTTCACCGCGGCCCCCTTTCAAATTGACGGGGCCCCGCCGCCGGTTTATCATGGAAAGGGGGGATGCAGATGATAACGATCCAGGACGTGGCGCGGCGGTGCGGCGTGTCCGCCACTACCGTTTCCCATGTGATCAACAAGACCCGCTATGTGCGCCCCGAGCTTGCCGACCGGGTGATGCGCGCCGTCGGAGAGCTCGGCTACACCCCGCTGCGGGTCTCCCACCGGCAGAAGCTCTGCGGGATGCGCGTGGCCGGCATCTTTTTAAGCAGCATCCGGGGCAGCTACGCCTCCGATCTCGCCGACTGCCTGGCCGCCGAGCTGCTCGACAAGCGGGTGCGGATCGTCGCGATCGTCACCGAGCAGCGCCTGGCGTGGAAGGATTTCCTCGAGTATGTCCGCCTCTACCACCTCGACACCGCCATCGTGCACTACTCGGTTGAGATCCGGGACGACGGCGGCGCCCCGCCGCCGGTGCAGACGATCTTCATCAACCACATCCCCACCGAGCGGGAAAACTGCTACTACATCAACTTCGACTATCCCCACGCCGTGGGGCTCGCCCTCCGCCACCTGCTTAACCGGGGGCACGCCGACATCGCTTTCCTCGCCTGCCAGAGCAGCTCCTTCATCAACCAGTCGGTCCTCTCCGCCGCGCATGAGACCTGCCGCCAGTACGGGCTCGCCTTCGACGACGGCCACTTCTGGACGATCGACGACACCTACAGCCGGGACGAGCTCGTCCGCCAGCTGGGCGCCTGCTTCCAGGCGCATCCGGGAATCACCGCGGTCATCACCGCCGAGACGGGCGCCACCATGCACATCATGGACTACATCCGCCTCAACGACCTGCAGTTCCCGCAGGACCTCTCCCTCATCACGATCGGCGACATGTACATCGCAAAGGTCTTTTTCCCCAACATCACGCGGGTGGATATGAAGGTGCGCGAGCTGGTGGCCGGCATCCGCGAGCTCATCCTCGGCGGGAACGAGCGGCGGCACCGGCTGATCTCCGCCGACTTCATCCTCGGGGAATCGACCCGCACGCTGGCGCGCGGCCCGTCGGGCGCGCAGGCCGGGCGGGCCGAGCTGCTGGAGCTCACCGACGCGGAGATCGAGGAGGTGCAGCACCGCGGCTATTCGGTCTGCATCTCGATCAACGACGAGCGCTCCCTCTCCTCCCGCCTGCTCGCGCAGGGGATGCGGGACGGCTTCGCCGCGCTCGGCATCGGGGTGCTCGGCACCGTCAACGCCCAGCAGGACGCGCAGCTCCAGAAGATCCAGCTGGACAGCCTCGCCGCCATGCACCCCGACGCGATCGTCTGCCTGCCCGTGCTGGAGGGGCGGGAGCTCGACCGCTACCGCAAGCTCTGCCGGAGCGGCATCCGGCTGGTCTTCGCGGGGGATGTGCCCGCCTCGATGCCGCCCTTCTCCTACGACACCTGCGTCGCGGCCAACGAGTCGGAAAACGGCCGCGCCGCGGGCAAGCTCCTCGCCGCCGAGGTGCTCCGCCGGGGCGGGAGCTGCCTCGGCTTCCTCTACGGCAGCGCGCAGTCCTTCTGTACCCGGCAGCGCGACCTCTCCGCCACCGGCATCATCGCCGAGGAGTTCCCCCAGCTCGAGACGGTGGCGCGGCGGGACTTCTACAGCCCCTGCGGGAACGCCCCCCTCATCCGCGGCCTGCTGGAGGCCCACCCCGAAATCGACGGCCTCTACGCGAGCGACGAACGGCTCGCCGCCGACGCGGCCGCCGCGCTGCGCGAGCTTTCGCGCCCGGATGTCGCTGTCGTCGCCGCGGGGCTCGACTACGGCGTGGCCAAGCTGCTCGCGGCCGAAAAAAACATCACCGCGGTCAGCTGCCCCCGCTCCTATGAGACCGGACGCGCCGCCGCGCTGGCCTGCGCGTGCAGCCTGCTCGGCAAGCAGCCCCTGCCCCACATCGTCACCGTGCCGGCGGTCGTCACCGCCAAAAACCTCGAGAAATCCTGGCTGGAGCTGGTCAAGCGCCGTCTCCCCCGCGAAATCTCCGAGCTGCTCGCCCGCTGAGCGGTCTTCAAATTTCCGCCGGTTCCCTATAAATTTCTTCACAGTTCATTGACATTCTGGTCACAAATGGTACAATAAGTGTGGAAAATTGTGACAAAAGGAGTGCTGACTGTGAAAAAATGGATTAGCGCGGTAATCGCGTTTGCAATGCTGCTTTCCCTCTCCTGCCCGGTCTTCGCCGAGCGCCTGCTCAAGCCCATCGAGGAGGCGGCGCCCGCCGCCGTGGAAGTGGAGGACGAGACCCCGGTCATCCCCGAGGAGCTGGTCCCGACCGCCGCGGCGCCTACCGTCGCGCTGACCGCCGCAGAATACGAGCTCGGCTATGTGAACATGGCCACCGAGTTGAGCGCCGCCCTCGGCGGCGCGCTCAAGGGCTACGACTACCGCGACAAGCGCACCTTCGGCAAAATCGGCGACGAGATCGCCGCGAGCCGGGACCTGCTCTCCGAGCTGGCTTCGGCCGCCGCCCCCGCCGAGTACCAGGAGGCCCACAAGCTCTTCGCCGCGGCCGCGGAAAAGACCGCCGCCTACTACGACAGCTTCACCGCGATGACCCGCTCCCCCTCCAAGGCCAGCTACGATAAGTCGGTCAAGGCGAGCCAGGAGGCCCAGAAGGCCATTCTTGCGGCGGTCAACCAGTTCGTGGAGACCTATACCTCGCTGCATCCGGGCTCCCAGTTCACCCGCATCCCCGTGGGCGCCTGACTTCCACAAGCATCTGAAGAGCGCCGGGCGCGAATGCGCCCGGCGCTCTTTGCGTCATCCCCCGCGGAGGGACGCAAAAAGGCCCCGGACGCTTTGCGTCCGGGGCCTTTTGACATCGTTGAAAGAGCTATCTTTTGTCGCGGAGGATGAGCGCCGCCATGACGCCGAACGTCACGGCGATCGCCGCGGCCGCGCCCACGAGGGCCGTGGCCGCGATCCCGCGCCAGGGGTTGAAGAGCCGCAGTTCTTTCATCATAACGGCACCTTACTTGTCGAGGTTGGCTTCGAGGGTCGAGAGCTGGCTTTCGAGTTCCTTCGGCAGCTTGTCGCCAAACTTCGCATAGAACTCCTTGATGCCCTTGACCTCCTCTTTCCAGAGGGCCTTGTCGACGGTCAGCAGGTCCTTGACGGTGTCGGTGGTGACGTCGCCGAGACCCTCCACGTCGATATCCTCCGGCTTCGGCTCGTAGCCGATCGGGGTCTCCACCGCCTCGGCCCTGCCCTCGCAGCGGTCGATGATCCAGTTCAGCACGCGCATGTTGTCGCCGAAGCCCGGCCAGATGAAGTGGCCTTCGTCGTCGGTGCGGAACCAGTTGACGTTGAAGATCTTGGGGGCCTTGTCGCCGAGCTTCTCGCCCATTTCGAGCCAGTGCGCCCAGTAGTCGCCCATGTTGTAGCCGCAGAAGGGCAGCATCGCCATCGGGTCGCGGCGGACGACGCCCACGGCGCCGGCGGCGGCGGCAGTCGTCTCGGAGGCCATGGTGGAGCCGACGAAGACGCCGTGCTTCCAATCCCTCGCCTGGTAGACCAGCGGAGCGGTCTTGGCGCGGCGGCCGCCGAAGATGATCGCGGAGATGGGCACGCCGTTGGGGTTATTGAACTCGGAGGAGATGCAGGGGCAGTTGACCGCCGGAGCGGTGAACCGGGAGTTGGGATGCGCGCCCTTGGAGCCGTCGGTGCAGTCCCACTTCTCGCCCTTCCAGTTGAGCGCGTTCTTGGGCGGGTTCTTGTCGAGGCCCTCCCACCAGACGGTGTTGTCGTCGAGGTTGTGGACCACGTTGGTGAAGATCGTGTTCTTCTGGGTGGAGATCAGCGCGTTGGGGTTGGACTTCATGTTGGTGCCGGGGGCGACGCCGAAGAAGCCGTTCTCCGGGTTGATCGCCCAGAGGCGCCCGTCCGGGCCGACGCGCAGCCAGGCGATGTCGTCGCCGACCGTCCAGACCTTGTAGCCGGCATCCTGGAATTTCTTCGGCGGGATGAGCATGGCCAGGTTGGTCTTGCCGCACGCGGAGGGGAACGCCGCGCAGACGTATTTGATCTCGCCCTTGGGGTTCTCCAGGCCGAGGATGAGCATGTGCTCGGCCATCCAGCCCTCGTTCTTCGCCTGGTAGGAGGCGATGCGCAGGGCGAAGCACTTCTTGCCGAGCAGGACATTGCCGCCGTAGCCCGAGTTGACCGACCAGATGGTGTTGTCCTCGGGGAACTGGACGATGTAGCGGTTCTCCTCCTCCATCTTGGCCTTGGAGTGCAGGCCGCGGACGAAGTCGTTGGAGGTGTCGCCGAGCTGGTCGAACGCCTGCTGGCCCATGCGGGTCATGATGTCCATGTTGAGCACGACGTAGATCGAGTCGGTCAGCTCAACGCCCACCTTGGAGAAGGGGGAGCCGATCGGGCCCATGCAGTAGGGGAGGATATACATGGTGCGGCCCTGCATCGCACCGTCGAAGAGGGTGCGCAGCTTGGCGTACATGACCTGCGGGTCCTCCCAGTTGTTGGTCGGGCCGGCGTCCTCCTTCCTGCGGGAGCAGATAAAGGTCCTGCCCTCGACGCGCGCGACGTCGTTGATGGCGGTGCGATGGAGCAGGCAGCCCGGGAGCTTCTCGGGGTTGAGAGCCTCCATCTCGCCGGTCGCGAGAGCCTGGTCGCGCAGCTCTTTGAGCTGGGCCTCGCTGCCGTCGATCCAAACAACCTTGTCGGGTTTTACAAGCGCCTTCATCTCCTCAATCCAGTTGAGGACATTCTTGTTGTTTGTCATGATTGTTCTCCTCTCGGTGTATTTGGAATAATTTATAAAAACCATGCCGGAATGCGGGGGAATTTGGTCGGTTTTCTGTGGAGTTTCCCTAGAAAATCGAAATCTCCCACGTTTATCATTATAGACCGAACCTTTTGAAATTGCAATGGGTTTTCTGGAATTTGTGTTAATTTTTCGTCAAAGTTTTGCAGGAGGGCAAAGTTCCCTCCTGCATTTTGTCAGTCCCGCGCCGAAAACGCCGCCGCGATATCCATGGACGGGGCGGCGTTGAGGGAGAGCGCCGCGGGCGGATTTGCAAGGAATTCATAGTAGCCCTGCGCGCCGATCATCGCGGCGTTGTCCCCGCAGAGGGAGAGGGGCGGCACGTAAAGCGCAAAGCCGTTTTTCCGGCACATCTCCCCGAGCGCGGCGCGCAGGCCGCTGTTGGCGGAAACCCCGCCCGCCGCCGCGACGACGCGGTATCCGAGCTCCTTCGCCGCGGCCTCGAGGTGGCTGGTCAGCACCTCGCAGACCGTCCTCTGGAAGCTCGCGGCCAGCGAATCGGCGTCGACCTCCTCCCCCTTCTGCCCGGCGTTGTGCAGCAGGTTGATGACCGCCGTCTTGAGCCCCGAAAAGCTGAAGTCGTAGGGCGCGCCCTCGACGCGGGGCTTGGGGAGCTTATATCTGCCCGGGTCGCCGCGCCCGGCGGCCTCGTCGATGTAGACGCCGCCCGGGTAGGGGAACCCCATCGCGCGGGCGGACTTGTCGAACGCCTCCCCCGCCGCGTCGTCCCGCGTGCGGCCGACGACGCGGAATTCGGTGTAGGAGCGCACCTCGACGATGTGGGTGTGCCCGCCCGACACCACGAGGCAGAGGAAGGGCGGCTCCAGCTCGGGATGGGCCAGGTAGTTGGCGGCGATGTGCCCGCGGATGTGGTGGACGGGCACGAGGGGCTTTCCCGCCGCGAGGGCGAGCCCCTTGGCGTAGTTGACCCCCACGAGCAGCGCGCCGATGAGCCCCGGCGCGGCGGTCACCGCGACGGCGTCGATCCCCTCGAGCGGGACGCCCGCCTCGTCGAGCGCGCCCTGTACCACCGGCACGATGTTCTCGCAGTGGCGGCGGGAGGCGATCTCCGGCACCACGCCGCCGTAGACGCGGTGCTCCGCCACCTGCGAGTTGATGACCGAAGAAAGGACCCTGCGCCCGTCCTCCACCACGGCGGCGGCCGTCTCGTCGCAGGAGCTTTCGATCGCTAAAATTTTCATGTCGCTGTTTCCTCCCGCGCCCCCCGCGTCAAAAACGCCGTCATCAGGATGGCGTCCTCCGCCGGGTTGGCGTAAAAATTGCGGCGGCGGCCCACCGCGCCGAAGCCGAGCTTCTCATAGAAGGCGATGGCCGCGCGGTTCCCCTCCCGCACCTCGAGGGTCAGAAAGCCGAGCTTTTCCCGGCGGGCGTAGAGGAACATCCGCCGCATGAGCGCGGTGGCGATCCCCCGGCGGCGGAATTCCGCCGTGACCGCCACGTTCGCGATGTATCCCTCGTCCAGCACCCGGTGCATCCCGGCGTAGCCGACCACCCGGCTTCCGCTGCGGGCGACGAAGAAGACCGCGCAGGGGTTTTCCAGTTCCCCCGCGAGGGTGCGCCCGCTCCACGGCTGGGAGAAGCACTCCGCCTCGATTTCGGCCACCCCCGCCACGTCCGCCCCGGTCATCCGCCCAAAGCGGACGAGGTACTGGGGCGTTCCCGAGAGGCGGGAAATCAGCCGGAGGCGGCGCGGTCTATTTGGCTTCGAGCCAGTTGTCCCCGACGTTGGCGTCGGCCACGAGGGGGACCTTGAGCGTAATGGCATGTTCCATTTCCTCCTTGAGGATCGCGGTCGCGGCCGGGACCTCCTCCGCGGGCGCCTCGACGAGCAGCTCGTCGTGCACCTGCAAAATGAGACGGGCGCGCAGCCCCTCCCGGCGCAGGCGTTCAAACACCCGCACCATGGCGATCTTGATGATGTCGGCGGCCGTCCCCTGGATGGGGGTGTTGCGCGCGACCCGCTCCCCGAATGCCTGCGTCACCTTGTTGGACGCGGCCAGCTCGGGCAGATAGCGGCGGCGGCCGAAGAGAGTTCTCACATAGCCGTTTTCCCGCGCGAATTTGATGGTGTCCTCCATATACTTCCGGACGCCCGCGTAGTGCTCCAGGTAATTCTTGATGTAGCTGTCCGCCTCGGCGATCGAGACGCCGATATCCTGCGAGAGGGAAAACGCCCCGATGCCGTAGACGATCCCGAAGTTGACCGCCTTGGCGCGCGAGCGCATGACCGGCGTGACCATCTCCTCCGGCAGGCCGAACACCTGCGCGGCGGTGGTCGTGTGGATGTCCTCGCCGCTCTGGAAGGCGGCGATCATGTTTTCATCGTCCGCGAGGTCGGCCAGCACCCGCAGCTCGATCTGCGAATAGTCGGCGTCGACCAGCTTCCAGCCCTCCCGCGCGCGGAAGAACCGGCGCAGCTTGCTGCCCTCCTCGGTGCGCACCGGGATGTTCTGGAGGTTCGGCTCGGTCGAGCTGATCCGGCCGGTGCGCGTCTCGGTCTGCTGAAAGGTGGAGCGCACCCGCCCGTCGGGCCCGACCACCTTGAGGAGCCCGTCCACATAGGTGGACTTGAGCTTGGAGAGCTTGCGGTATTCGAGGATCAGGTTGATGATCGGGTGGTGGGGCCGCAGCGCCTCGAGCACGTCCACGTTGGTGGAATAGCCCGTCTTGGTCCTCTTTTTGGCGGGCAGGCCGAGCTTCACGAAGAGGACGTCCCCCAGCTGCTTGGGCGAATTGAGGTTGAAGTCGTACCCCGCGTACTCCACGATGCCCGCGTGCAGCTCCTCCAGCCGGTCGTCGAGCTCACCGCCGTACTCCCGCAGGGCGTCGGCGTCAAGGGAGAAGCCTTCACACTCCATACCCGCCA
Source organism: Anaerotruncus massiliensis (ex Togo et al. 2026) (assembly GCF_030825285.1). Classification (NCBI taxonomy): domain Bacteria; kingdom Bacillati; phylum Bacillota; class Clostridia; order Eubacteriales; family Oscillospiraceae; genus Anaerotruncus; species Anaerotruncus massiliensis (ex Togo et al. 2026). Next base: position 4,345 of record NZ_JAPJQF010000020.1, on the reverse strand, counting down.
GCACCCGCGCGAGCGGCATCTCGATCTCGAAGAGCAGCTTCTCCTGCCCCTTCTCCGCGATCTCCGCCGCCAGCCGGCCGCACAACTCGTCCAGTACCGCCGCCTGCCCCGCCAGCGCTGCAAAATCCTCCGGCACCTCGCCCGCCAGCTCGCGCGGCGCGATGCCGTACTGGGCCGCCAGTTGCAGCGGGTCGTAGACGGCGCTCGTCGGGCTGAGCAGGTAGGCTGCCAGCTCGGCGTCGAACTTTACATTCTGTATATATTGGTTTTCTTTATACGCAATTCGGTGGAACGGCTTGCTGCTCCACACCCGCAGCGGCGCGTCCGAACGGAGCAGCTCCGCCGCCGCGTCCTTGCCCGCGAGCAGCAGCGCGTCCGGAAGAACGGCGGCGACGGCGACAATGTCGCCGCTGCCGTCCAGGCCGGCGATCACATCCGCCCCGCCCGCCGCGGCCACGCGCCCGGCAAAGTCCGCAGGGCCCGCCGAGACGGTAAGCGGCCTGGACGGCTCGCACGCCGCCGCAGGCGGCACGTCGCCGCCCTCCCCGGCGGCGGCCTGCGGGTCGACGCCCCAGCGTTCCATCATTTTGAACATCTCCAGCCGCGCGAAGAGAGCGGCCGCCTTTTTCTGATCGACCGGCCCCCGGAGGTAATGCCCCGGCTCCGCGTCGATCGGCGCGTCGCAGCAGATCTCCCCCAGCTTGCGGCTGGTGTAGGCCATCTCGCGGCCCTCCGCGAGCTTTTTGCGCACGCCCGGCTTGACGGACGGGTCGTCGAGGTGCTCGTAGACCGCGTCGAGGTCGTGGAACTGAGAGACGAGCGCCAGCGCCGTCTTTTCGCCGATGCCCGCCACGCCCGGGATGTTGTCCGAGGCGTCTCCCATCAGCGCCTTCACGTCGATGAGCTGGGGCGGCTCGACGCCGTATTTCTCCATCACCGCCGCGCGGTCGTAGAGGGTGGAGGCGGGCTGGCCCATCTTGGTCGTCGCCAGCCGCACCGACACATGCCCCCCCACAAGCTGGAGGCTGTCCCGGTCGCCGGTCGCGATGACGCAGTCGTTCCCGCCGTCGGAGCACGCCTTCGCGAGCGTGCCGAGGATATCGTCCGCCTCGTAGCCCTGGCAGGTGACGATCGTGAAACCGAGCGCGTCCAGCAGCTCCTTGAGCGGCTCCATCTGGGAGGCCAGCTCGTCGGGCATCCCCTTGCGCTGAGCCTTGTAGCCGTCGTACATCTCATGCCGGAAGGTCGGTCCGTGCAGATCGAACGCGCACGCCACCGCCTCCGGCTGCACCTCGTCGAGCACCTTGAGCAGGATGCTCAGGAACCCGTAGATGCCGTTGGTAAACTCTCCGTTCTTGGTCGTCAGCGCCTTGATGCCATAGTAGGCGCGGTTTAAAATGCTGTTGCCGTCGATCGCAAGCAGCTTCATAAGCAACAATCCTTTCTCCGGGGGGCTTTTGAAAAAGTCCCCCGGACCCCGAAAACTTTTATCAGGCCGGCCCCGTCCCATCACCGCGGGCGCGAGACGTGAGGCGGGGCAGTCTCCCCGCCGCCGGACAGTGCGCCCCGCAAAACAGGGCGGCGGAAAACGACGCGCCGCAGGCGCGTCCGCGCGCGAAGCGCGCGCGGGCGGCTCCGCCGCCCGGTTTTCCGCCCAGCCGCGCTAGAGGTCGAACTGCATAATCCGCCGCGCCTCGGCGAACCCGTTCCTGCGGTAAAAGCGGACGGCGCCCTCGTTCTGGGCCAGCGCGCAGAGCTCGACATACCGGAGCCCGCGGCCGCGCGCCCACGATTTGACGCTCTCCATCAGCAGCGCGCCGACGCCGCCGTTTCGGTGCCGCTCGTCGACGCAGAGGTCCATCAGGTAGGCGTAGCGGTAGGGGATGACACAGTCGTAGGGCGGCGTCGCAAGGTCCTGCGCCAGCGCGAACCCGCAGACCTCCCCCGCGTCGTCCGCCACAAAAAGCTCCTGATCCCCGGCTGCGACAACCTCCCGCAAAAACGTCTCGTCCTGCGGGGTATCGCGAAAGCGTTCCGGCTGCATCCGCGCCGAAAGCGCGAAGAGCTGCTTGTAAATCTCCACGATTCGCGGAATATCCGCCTCCACGGCGGTCCGAATCTCCATATGCGTCTCTTCCCTTCCCGCTTACATACTGGATATTATAGCATAAAACATTGCCTGACAGTCAAATTTCTGTTAAGATATCATGTGGAATTTGAAAAAGTTTTGCACGGGGAGGCTCCCATGAAGATCGGGGACATCGAAATCAAACGGACGGCGGCACTCGCGCCGATGGCGGGCGTGGCGGACAGCGCCTTCCGCCAGATCTGCAAGGAGTTCGGCGCGGCCTATATGGTCGGCGAGATGGCGAGCGCCAAGGGGATGCACTACTCCGATAAGAAGACCGCCAAGCTGCTCGGCGTACAGGATGCCGAACGGCCGGTCGCGGTGCAGCTCTTCGGGGACGAGCCGGACATCCTGGCGGAGGCGGCAAAAAAGGCGCTCGATTACCGTCCCGACGTGATTGACATCAATATGGGCTGTCCCGCGCCCAAGATCGCGGGCAACGGGGGCGGCAGCGCGCTCATGAAAAATCCCGCCCTCGCGGGCAGGATCGCCGAGGCGGTCGTCAAGGCGGTTCCCCTGCCGGTCACCGTCAAGTTCCGCAAGGGCTGGGACGACGAGCATGTCAACGCGGTGGAATTTGCGCGCATCATGGAGGAGAGCGGCGCGGCCGCGCTCACCGTGCACGGCCGCACCCGCCAGCAGTTCTATTCCCCGCCCGTCGATCTGGACGTCATCGCCGCGGTAAAGGCCGCCGTTTCGATCCCCGTGATCGGAAATGGGGACTGCGTTGATATACAATCCGTATTGCACATGTATGATTATACAAGATGTGACCTTGTCATGATCGGCCGCGGAGCGCTCGGGAGTCCCTGGCTTTTCCGGCAGGTCGACCGCTATTTTGACGACGGCAGCGTTTTGCCCGCGCCGCCGCTCGCGGAACGCATGGAGGTCATGCTCCGCCATCTGAGGCTCATCTGCGAAAACAAGGGGGAGCGCCAGGGGATGCGCGAGGCGCGCAAGCACGCCGCCTGGTATATGAAGGGGATGCGCGGCGCGGCCGCCTTCCGCAAGCGTTCGGGCGAGCTCTGCACCTACGAGGACGCGGTGCGGCTGGCTTCCGACGTACTCGCCACCAATCCGGACATCAGGGAGGAAATGCCATGAGACCGAGAAAAAAACCGAATCTCGCCCCCCGGCTCGCGGCCTGCGCGCCGGTCGTCATCCAAAGCCCGGAGGAAAAGAAGGGCCGCATCCGCGAGGAGTTTCCCAACCCCGGCGCGCCGCTGTACCTGGAACTCGGCTGCGGCAAGGGCGCGTTTATCTGCGCGCTTGCCTCCCTGCATCCCGAAATCAACTTCGTCGCGATGGAGAAGGAGGCTAACGTCGCCGTCATCGCCACCGAGCGCGCCATGGAGGCCCGGCTGCCCAACCTGCGCTTCATTCTCGACGACGCCGACCATTTGCCGGAAATCTTCCTGCCCGGCGAGGTCGGGCGCATCTATATCAACTTCTGTGATCCCTGGCACAAGCACCGGCAGTTTAAGCGCCGCCTCACCTACCGGGGCCGTCTCGCCGTCTACAACGCCCTACTCGCCGACGGGGGCGAGGTGTGGTTCAAGACGGACAACTATATGCTCTACCATTTTTCCACCTTTGAATTCGACGCCTGCATGGAGCGGTATTTTTCCACCACCGACCTGCACCGCAGTGAATACGCGGAGGGCAACATCATGACCGAATACGAGCGGTATTTTTCCAATCTCGGCCAGCCGATCTATTCCATCCGAGCGCGGAGGAATCCCGATTGTGCTCTGGTTCCGGATCTTTCTTCCGCGGAGCGCAAACCCGCCGATGACGAGTGATCGTCACCGGCGGGTTTTTCTTTGCCGCTCGTGAGCGGCGGAGCTTGTCGGTGGTCGGCCGACGGCGGGTTTAGATTATCCGCTCAGTGATCGGCGGAGTTTGTCGGTAGTCGACCGACGGCCGTTTTAGATATTCCGCCCCGGGGGCGGAGGGCCTGTCGGTAGTCGACCGACGGCGGACCTTAGGTTCACCGCTCAGTGAGCGGTATAGTTTGCCGGGTCCCGCCCCGGCGGGCGGCCCCATTTCTTATACGGACAAGAAATGGGGGAAAGAAGCCGCAGGGGGCTTGGGCGGCCTGCCCGGGCTGCGCCCGGAGCGCGCTACGCGCGACGGCCGCTCGCGGGCGCTCCGCCCCGCGACCCCGGCTTGAGTCCGCTTCGCGGACCCGGCCCTGCGGGCCGGATTCTCTATAAG
>NZ_JAPJQF010000092.1:0-5079 GCF_030825285.1 Anaerotruncus massiliensis (ex Togo et al. 2026) | reverse complement strand
GGCTGGAGCAGGCGCTGTCGGTGCGCGAGGCGGCCTTTTCCACGCAGGAGCGCTGTCCGGTGGAAAACGCCGCCGGCCGCGTCGCCGCCGGGGAAATATCCCCCTGCCCGCCCGGCATCCCCATCGTCATGCCCGGCGAGCGCATCGACGGCGCCGCCGTGGAGACGCTGAGGGGCTACGGGGTCACGGACGTCTTTGTGACACGGCTTTCTTGAAAGAAAGCCTGGCAAAGAACTTTTGGTTCAGGCGCGGCGCTTTCCTCCGCCGTCCGCTCTTGCCGTGTTGTAAATCCAAACGTTTTTGCCGGCTTTTTTCAAAAAGCCGCGGGTGAGCCGCCGGACGCTGTCCGGCGGCGGGGGCGGAGCCCTTTGCCCGGGCCCGCGGGCCCTGCTTCAGGCGTATTTTCTTTGCTTCTTTCTTTTACAGGAAAAAAGAAAGAAGGAAACGGGTGAAAAGCCCCGGATTTAACAGGTTCTTTTTGCCGCCGCGCAAAAAAAGATGGAATTTTGACAGCCGCTATGGTAAAATAAAATTGCACAAAGGCGTGCGCTGGTCCAAAATGTGAAGGGAATCAGGAGGGTGACTTATGAAGCTGATATTTGCGATCGTATCGAACGACGACAGCTCCAAGGTATCCAAGGAACTGACCAAGAACAGATTTTCCGTGACCAAGCTGGCTACCACGGGCGGATTCCTGATGGCGGGCAACACCACCTTCATCATCGGCACCGAGGATGAACGGGTGGACGAGGCGATCGAGATCATCGGGAAGCACTCGAAGAAGCGGACCCAGATGGTGCCCTCCTCCGCCTCCTACGGGGTGGGGATGTACACCTCCTTCCCGGTGGAAGTCCAGGTGGGCGGCGCGACGATCTTTGTAATGAACGTGGAAAGATTCGAGAAGCTGTAAATGCCCGAACTGCTCTACAACCGAAAAGCAAACGCCACGCTCGCCAACCTTGCCGCTGGCGGGCGTTTTCCCCATACCCTGCTCATCGAGGGCCCGGAGGGCAGCGGCAAAAAGACCGCCGCCTGGCAGGCCGCGAAAACGCTGCTTTGCGAGGGGGAGCCGAAGCCCTGCGGGCGCTGTGCCCACTGCGTTAAGGCGGACAAGCGCGTCCACCCCGATGTGCGGTATTACACCGTGCCGGAGGGGAAGAAGGAATTCCCCGTCGAGACGGTGCGGGAGATCCGGCAGGACGCGTATATCGCGCCCAACGAGGGCGCGCGCAAAATTTACCTGATCGACCGGGCGCACGCGATGAACGCCGCGGCGCAGAACGCGCTGCTGAAGATCATCGAGGAGCCGCCCGACTTTGTGAATTTCCTGCTGCTCTGTGAAAACCGTTCGCGGATGCTGCCGACCATCCTCTCCCGCGCGATCAGCGTGGAATTGGAGGTGCCGTCGGTGGAGGAATGCGCGGCCGCGCTGGAAGCCCTCGCCCCCGGCCGGTCCGCGCAGGAGCGGCAGGCCGCGGCGGCGGGCGCGGGCGGCAACATCGGCAGGGCGCTCGGGCTGCTCGGCTCGGCCAAGCCCTCCAAATCGGCGGCCGACGCCAAAAAGCTCCGCGAGGAGCTGATCTACGGCGAACGCTATGCCTGCCTGCGGGTGCTCGCCGGGTACGACAAGGACCGCGACGGCCTCGGGCAGACCCTCTCGCTGCTGCGGGAGGGATTTGCGCAGGCGGCCGTCGGCCGGGAGGCGGACGAGAGGCTTTGCAACCGGGTGACGGTCATGCAGCTGGTCGGCGCGGCGGACGCCGTTGAACGCGCGCTGCTGCGCGCGGGACGCAACGTGAGCATCCCGCTCCTGTCGGCCTGTATGGTCGAGGAGGTCAAGGCCGCGCTCGCCGGATAGCGGGCGCGGGACGGCCCGGCGGCCGGTGTACTGATGGAACGAAAATACGGGGTGAGCTTTTTATGGGGGAACCCGTCGCCGCGGGACTACCGGCGCCGCCAATGCCCCACAACCCCATAAGCGGAAACGTTAAAACCAATTGGAGGAACACAATGGCTGAAATCATAGGCGTGAGATTCAAAAGCGTGGGCAAGGTATACTATTTCGACCCGGGCGAGCTTCGGGTGGAGAAGGGCGCGCGGGTGATCGTCGAGACGGCGCGCGGGGTGGAGTGCGGCGAGGTCGCGATGGGCAACCGCCAGATCGAGGACCAGAAGCTCTCCAAGCCCCTCAAGAAGGTGATGCGCCTCGCCTCGCCCGAGGACCTCAAAAAGGTGCACGACAACGCCGCGAAGGAGAAGCAGGCCTTCAAGGTGTGCGAGGAGAAGATCGCCAAGCACAAGCTCAATATGAAGCTGGTCGACGTGGAATTCACCTTCGACAACAATAAGATCCTCTTCTATTTCACCGCCGACGGCCGGGTGGATTTCCGCGAGCTGGTCAAGGACCTCGCGTCGGTCTTCCGCACCCGCATCGAGCTGCGGCAGATCGGCGTGCGCGACGAGGCCAAGATGCTCGGGGGGCTGGGCATCTGTGGGCGGCCCTTCTGCTGCTCGACCTTTTTGGGCGAGTTCCAGCCGGTTTCCATCAAGATGGCGAAGGAACAGGGCCTCTCCCTCAACCCGACCAAGATCTCCGGCACCTGCGGAAGGCTGATGTGCTGCCTCAAATATGAGCAGGCCGCCTACGACGACCTGCTGCGCACCACCCCCAAGGCGGGCACGCCGGTGCGCACCAAGGACGGCCGCGGCACGGTGGTGGAGGTGAATCTGCTGACCGGCATGCTGAAGGTCGCTCCGGAAAAGGATTCCGCCGCCGCGAAGTTCTATCCCAAGAGCGAGGTGCGCCCCATCCGCGAGGGCCGCGGAGAGGGCCGGCAGGAAAGCCGCGCCGAGGGCAGGGGAGCCGGACGCGGAGAGGCCGCGCCGGAGGAGCCGCAGGAGGAAAAATAGGGGAATTTTGACGATTCCCCCAAAAACTTTACTTGCTTTTTTGCGCGTCTGTGGTAGAATAAGTCTATGATATCGCATAGCGGTATCGGGAGAAAAGTATTTCAATTTGGAGGTGTTCCCCATGGCATATGTGATCAGCGGCGACTGCATTTCGTGCGGCAACTGCAAGGAGACCTGCCCCGTCGGCGCGATTTCCGAAGGCGACGGCAAGTATGAGATCGACCCCGCGTCCTGCATCGAGTGCGGCGCCTGTGCGGCCGACTGCCCTGTCGAGGCCATCAAGCCCGAATAAGCGACAGTAACGTACATAAAGAAAAGCCTTCGCCGCAAAGCGAAGGCTTTTCTTTTCGAAGGGGGGGATACGCATGCCGGTAAGAATGATTCACACCGTTTCGCGCGCGGAGCCCTACGTCTTTCAGCCCGCGGTCATGGCCGCGCTGGCGGTGCTGGCGGTCGCGCTTTTGCTGCGCGAGGGTCGCTGGCTGGAGGGGCGCGCGCTCATGAAGAAGCGCCCCTGGCAAAATTGGTTTCTGGTGGCGGAGGCCACGGTTGACGCAGCCTTCTTCCTGGTGGCGTTCGGCATTTTCCTTTTGGGCGGCACGCTCATCGGCTGGGAGGGCATGCCCTCCCAGCTTATCAGCGAGGCGCTGGGCCTGCTGCTCGGCGGGCTGGCGATCAAGGGTGCGCTGCTCTACTGCCTGCTGCGTACCCGGCGCGCGGGCCTGGTCTTCGCCCTCCTCAGCGGGCCGATCGCCCTGCCCTGGCTGCTGGCGCTTGTCACGCCGGCCCCCCTGCTGATGCCGGTGCGGGCGGCCTACGTGATCTTTCAATACTACTGCGTCCTCTGCCGCGGCAACCGCCTCTACAGCTGGCCGCCGATGCTGCCGGGGGCAGTCCCGAGCTGAGCGGGCTCTCCGCGCGCTTCAACCGCTACGGCGGCCTGCGCGCCGCGGTCGTGCCGCCGGTGATCGGGGGCCCGGACCCGGCGGCGATCATCCCGCCGCCCGCCGAACGGGAGCTGACGGCGGAGGAGGCGCTTGAGGCGGCGCGCCTTTCGGCGGCGGAGCCTCCGCCGCCGGAGCCGTCCGACGAGCCCTACGACCCCGGGACCGACCCGGAGCCGATCCTGGTGATGGGTCCGCTGGACGACGCCGAACGCCCCATCCTTCCGGAGGAGCGGGCGCTCTGGGCGCGCTACCGCGCGCATGAGACGCTCGAGCCATGCGCGGTCACCGCCCTGCTGGAGCCGGACGCCCTGCCGGAGACGGTTCCGGACGATCTGCTCGCGGGCAGCGGACTTCCGCGCTTTCTGCGGGACGACGCGCGCCTGCGAAAGCTCGTCCGCCGCTGCTGGCGGGAGGCGCTCGCCGACCTGCGGGGCTACGCGGAGCCGCCGCGCGGCGGGACGGCTGCGGGCGAGACCCGCTTAAGCGGGAAAAACCGGGCGTGGCTGGTGCTGCGTCTGCAGGAAAACCCCGTCCCGCCCCACCGGGCGGAGGCGGAACTCCATCTCAACGAATAGGGGGAAGGCGCTTGGAGGGCCATTATGAGGAGCTGGGCGGCGGAATCCGCCTGTGGGTGACGCCCGCGCACAAGTTCGGCGCCGACGCCTTTCTGCTCGCTGACTTCGCCTCCCCGCGCGCGGGGGACCGCGCGGCCGACCTGGGGAGCGGGTGCGGCATTGTGCCCGCGCTCTGGTTCCGCGGCCCGGAGCCCGCCCCGCGCGAGGCCGTCGCGGTGGAAATCCAGGAGGCGGCCTGCGCCCAGATGGCGCACTCCCTCGCGGAGGGGAACCTGCCCGCCGGGCGGTTCGTTCCGCTCTGCGCCGACCTGCGGGAGCTGCGCGGGCGGCTCCCCGCGGGGGGATTCGACCTCGTGACCTGCAACCCGCCCTACACCGGGCCGGGAGGCGGGCTGCTGAGCGCCGACCCGGCCGGGCGGATCGCCCGGCACGAGACGGCCTGCACCCTCGCGGACGTGTCCGCCGCCGCGAGGTACCTGCTGCGGTACGGCGGGCGGTTCTGCCTCTGCCACCGCCCCGAGCGGCTGGCCGACGTGATCTGCGCCCTGCGGGAGGCGGGGCTCGAGCCCAAGCGGCTGCGGCTGGTGCAGCAGCGGCCGGCCAGCGCGCCCTGGCTCCTGCTGGCGGAGGGGCGGCGGGGCGGAAAG